>JANJVG010000001.1 GCA_024710165.1 Burkholderiaceae bacterium | reverse complement strand
CAACACCACCGAACAGAACCAATTGCCCACCGGCCTGCACCTGGGCCTGGGCGTGCGCACGGTCGCCACCAGCCGCAACTTCACGCAAGGCTCGCTCCAGGAAACCAAGAACAACCTGGACGTCGCGATCAACGGCAACGGCTTTTTCGAGGTCACCATGCCCGACGGCACCATTGGCTACACGCGCGACGGCTCCTTCCAGGTCGATGCGCAAGGCCGCCTGGTCACCTCCAGCGGCCTTCCCGTGGCCAACGGCATCACCATTCCGGCAGGCGCCACCAGCGTGAGCATCAGCGCGGAAGGCGCAGTGTCGGCCCTCGTTGCGGGCAGCACCACACCCCAGCCGCTGGGCAATCTGGCAATGTCGAGCTTCATCAACCCGGCCGGCCTGGAGCCCACAGGGCAGAACCTGTTCAAGGAATCAGCGGCTTCAGGCCAGCCCCAGCAGGGCACCCCCGGCACCAACGGTCTGGGCTACATCCGGCAGGGTTTTCTGGAGGCGTCCAACGTCAACGTGGTGGAAGAACTGGTCACCATGATCCAGACCCAGCGGGCCTACGAGATGAATTCCAAGGCCATCCAGACTTCCGACCAGATGCTGGCCAAGCTCAGCCAGCTCTGAACCCTACACCTGACCACCAGGCTGAACACCATGACCCAGCTTTTCACTTCGCTCCAGGCCCTGCGCCGCGGCGGCATCCTTCTGGCTGTTGCACTGCTGCTGCCAGGCTGCGCCAGCCTTTCCCCTCCCCCGCCGGTGGACATTTTGCCCACCACCCCTCCGGTGCTCACCACCACGCCCCGGGCTGCGGCACCCGTCACGGGCAGCCTGTTTCACCAGGCCAGCTACCGCCCCGCTTTTGAAGACCGCCGCGCACGCATGGTGGGCGACACCGTCACCATCCAGATTGTGGAAAACGTGACGGCAAGCCAGAAATCGTCGTCCACGGTGGACCGCAACTCGGACATCTCGGCCGGCATCAGCGCCCTGCCCTTCGTCAACAAGACCTTCACCGACAAGACCGCACTGGGCGCCAATTCGAACAACACCTTTGCCGGCAAGGGCGGAACCGAAAGCGCCAACACGTTTGCCGGCTCCATTACCGCCACCGTCATCGACATCCTGCCCAACGGGCATCTGGTGGTGGCGGGCGAGAAACAGATCGGTGTGAACCAGAACGTGGACATTCTGCGCTTCTCGGGCACAGTGGACCCCCGCACCCTGCAGCCGGGCAGCATCGTCAACTCGACCCAGGTGGCCAATGTGCGCGTGGAATCGCGCGGGCGCGGCGCCCAGAATGAAGCCCAGGTGATGGGCTGGCTGGGCCGGTTCTTCCTGACGCTTCTTCCCTTCTGACCATCACGGGCCTTCCCGGCCCAAGAAAATTCAAAAATAATAGCTAGAAGCGCTTGCTGGACAAGCGCTTAAGCCGTTTTTCTTATAAATTTTTAACCTGGCAGTCTGCGCAGCCCGCCTGCAGGGGCCGCAACCAGCAAATAACGGGTGAACCCGCCTCTTTTCGGGTTTTAGTTTGTGCGGGCAGCTTCCACAATGGAGGCCATGAAAGCCTTGCCCCACTCCCTTCTGGCGCACCCCGCACGCATTCTGTGGCCCCTGCTGGCCGCGGCCATGCTGTCAGCTGCCTGGCCCGCCCACGCCTTGCGCGTCAAGGAAGTGGCTGCCGTGCAGGGCGTGCGCAGCAACCAGCTGACCGGCTATGGTCTGGTGGTGGGGCTGGACGGCACGGGCGACCAGACCACGCAGATGCCCTACACCACGCAGGCCATGCAGAACTACCTGCAGAACATGGGCATCAGCCTGCCCCCCGGGGCCGCAGGGCAATTGCAGATGAAGAACGTCGCGGCCGTCATCGTCACGGCGCAGCTGCCGGCGTTTGCGCAGCCGGGCCAGATGATCGATGTGAATGTCTCGTCCATGGGCAACTCCAAATCGCTCAAGGGCGGCATGCTCATGGTGACGCCGCTGCGCGGCGCCGATGGGGAGATTTATGCCCTGGCGCAGGGCAACCTGGTGGTGGGTGGCTCCGGTGCTGCGGCAGGCGGCAGCAAGGTGCAGATCAACCACCTGAGCGCGGGGCGGATTCCGCAAGGTGCGCAGGTGGAACGCTCGGTGCCCACGCCGCTGCACGAGGGCGATTCGATCACCCTCGGGCTCAATGCCTCCGACTTCCAGACCGCACGCCGGGTGGCCGATGCCATCAATGCACGCATGGGCGCAGGCCGCGCCACCGCGCTCGATGGCCGCACCGTGCAGGTGCAGGCGCCCACCGCGCCGGGCGCCCGCGTGAACTTCATCGCCGAGCTGGAAGAGCTGCCGCTCGAAACCATGACGCCCTCGGCCAAGGTGGTCATCAATGCCCGCACGGGCTCGGTGGTGCTGAACCAGGCCGTGACGCTGGGGCCCTGCGCCGTGGCGCACGGCAACCTGTCGATCACGATCAACAGCACGCCGATGGTCAGCCAGCCCAACCCGCTGTCGCAGGGGCAGACGGTGGTCACGCAAAAGAGCGATATCACCATCAACCAGGAGCCGGGCAACATCATCCAGATGCCTCCTTCCACCCAGCTGGCCGACGTGGTGCGCGCGCTCAATGCCCTGGGTGCCACGCCGCAGGACCTGCTGGCCATTCTGCAGGCCATCAAGGCCGCCGGCGCGCTCAACGCCGAGCTGGAGGTCATCTGATGCTGCGCACACCAGCCCCTGCCGGGGTACCGAATCTGCCCAAGGAGTGCTGAACCATGGCCCTCTCTCTCACCAGCTCCAGCAGCCTCGACACCTCCAACGCTCTGGCGGTGGACACCCGCTCGCTCAACCGCCTGAAGGTCGACGCGGGCAGCAACAGCCCCCAGGCGGCGCGTGAGGCGGCCAAGCAGTTCGAGTCGCTGTTCATGCGCGAGATGATCAAGAGCATGCGCGAAGCCACCATGAAATCGGGCCTGCTCGACAGCGCGCAGGGCGACCTGGGCACCGACCTGCTGGACCAGCAGCTGTCGGTGCAGATGTCGGGCCAGCCCGGCGGTCTGTCCGAGGCGATTGCGCGCCAGCTCTCGCAGCTGATGGGAGGCGGCGACGTGAACCTGGCCCCCCCTTCCACGCTGAGCCTGGGCCAGGGTGGCGCGCGTCCGGCCCCCAGTGCACCCACCACAGCATCCCCCGCCGGCCCTGCCCCCAAAGGCCGGGACGGGTTCGTGCAGCATCTGAGCAGCGTGGCCGAGCGCGTCTCGCAGGCCAGCGGCATTCCTGCCAGCTTCATGCTGGGCCAGGCCGGGCACGAAACCGGCTGGGGCAAGAGCGAAATCAAGAACGCTGACGGCTCCAACTCGTTCAACCTGTTCGGCATCAAGGCTGGCAAGGGCTGGACGGGCAAGGTGGCCGAAGTGACCACCACCGAATACGTGGACGGCGTACCGCGCAAAATGGTGGCGAAGTTCCGCGCCTACGACTCCTACGAAGATTCGTTCCGCGACTATGCCCGCCTGATCACGGAAAGCCCGCGCTACGAAAAAGCCCAGGCCACCGCCAAAACCGGCTCGGCCATGGCCTACGCGGCCGAGCTGCAAAAGGCCGGCTATGCCACCGACCCCGCCTACGCCCGCAAACTCAGTGGCGCCATCCAGAGCGCGCTGCGCGCCATGGCCTGAGCCAGGAGCTGAACCATGAGCCTGCTCAACGTCGGATCCCGAGCCCTGCTGGCCAATCAGACCGCACTGCAAACATCTGGCCACAACATTGCCAACGTCAGCACCCCTGGCTACTCACGCCAGACGGTGGTGCTGAAAACCGTGCAGGGGCAGTTCACCGGCGGGGGTTATATCGGCAAGGGTGTGGACGTGCAGACCATCCAGCGCAACCACAGCGAACTGCTCACGCGCCAGGCCACTGCGGCATCGTCGGTGGACGCTGGCGACACGGTGCGCATGGACCGCCTGCGCCAGTTGCAGGAGGTGTTTACCGGAGGCCCCAATGGACTTGGGGCATCGGTCAACGAGATGATGAATGCGCTGTCGGATGTGGTGAGCAGCCCCATGGACTTGACGGCCCGCAGCGTGGTGCTGACGCGCATGGACGAAACGGCGGCGCGCATGCGCGATGCCTCGCAGCGCCTGGACGAAATCGGCTACACCGTGGCCGAGCAGCTCAAAAGCAGCATGCTGGCCGTCAACAGCCTGGCCAAGAACATCGCGGGCGTGAACGAGCAGATTGCCCGCGCCAAGGGCAACGGCCAGCCCGCCAACGATCTGATGGACCAGCGCGACCAGCTGATCCGGGAACTCAACCAGCACATCCAGACCTCGCAGGTGGCCGCCGACGACGGCTCGGTCAGCGTGTTTGTGGCCGGCAGCCAGCCGCTGGTGCTGGGCAACAAGGCTGCGCAGCTGTCCATCGACGATCCGGCCGACTTTGGCGCAGGCAGCGGCCAGAAGGTGCTGAACTTCCAGCAGCCGGGCGCAGCCGCCAAGGTGGAGCTCAATGAGAGCATGCTGGGCGGTGGCCAGGTGGCGGGGCTGCTGCGCTTTCAGAACAACGACCTGGCCGAGGGGCGCAACCTGCTGGGCCGCATGGCCGTGGCCATCAGCGAGTCGCTCAACACCCAGAACCGCCTGGGCCTGACACTGGACGGCAAACCCGGCCAGAACCTGTTCGCGCCCATCAGCCTGGGCAATGCGGTGCGCAGCAGCTTCAACACAACGCCCGACACCACCACCATGGCGCTGTCGGTGTCGGATCCGACGCTGTTGCAGGCGTCCAGCTATACCATCAGCTACAGCACGGCAACCACGGGCTCGGTCACGCGGCACTCGGATGGCAAGGTGTTCAGCTTCGACAACTCGGCTACACCTCCGCCGAATACGTTGACGATGGCGGCTGTTTTCTCGGCCCAGGGCTTGAGCGTCGTCCCTACGGCCCCACCCGCCGCTGGCGACCAGTTCATGATCAACGCACTGCAGGGCGCAGCAGCGGAACTGAAGGCGCTGCAATACTCGCCAGTGGACCTGGCAGCGGCCAACCAGATTAACGCAGAGATGGGGGCAAACAACACCGGCACGCTGCAGCTGGCAAGCCTCAAAGCCACGGGGTTGCCCAACCCACCCGGCCTCGTACTCCCGCCCGATGCCAATCCGGCGCCCTTGCCGCCCTTGCCGCCCTTGCCCATCGCGGGCGGCATTCAGTTGCAATTCAAACCGGGCTTGACTCCTGGCTCGCCTTCTACTACCTACGACTTGCTTTCTCGGCACACCAACCCGCCTACTCTCGTGGCGTCAGCACAAACTTTTGTCTCGGGTCAGGCAATCAGCTACAACGGCTGGGAAATCACGCTCAACGGCGCCCCAAAACCAGGCGACACCGTGACAATTGGCAATGCCACCGACCCTCAGTACGGGGACTGGTACCAACGCGACGCCGGCAACGCCAGCGAGCTGATGGGCCTGCGCGATGTGCCCATGTTCGATGGCGCCACGCTGTCCGACGGGTTTGCCAGCGCCATGGCGCAGATCGGCACGCGCACACAAAGCGCGCAGTTTGCCGCCGAGCTGTCGTCGGCGATTGCCACCAACCTCGAGCGCGACCGCACAGCGGTCTCGGGCGTCAACCTTGACGAAGAGGCCGCGCGCCTGATCCAGTACCAGCAGGCCTACCAGGCCTCGGCCAAGATGCTGCAGATCGCGCAGAATATCTTTGACACCCTGATCCAGGGCCTGGGCCGCTAGGCGCCAGTTCCAGGCCTGAAAGGAGTCCCCCATGAGCAACGGTCTTTATCGGCTTAGCACGGCCAACCAGTACGACATTGCCATTCGCAACGTCAGTCAGCGCCAGTCGGCCCTGTCGGGGCTGCAGGAAAACCTCACCTCGGGCAAGCGCGTGGTGCGCCCCAGCGACGACCCGGTGGCGGCTGCGCAGGCCGAGCGCGCACAAACCCGACTGACCCGCAACGCAACCGATTTGCGCGCACTGGACACGCAGCGCAACACCATGATGCTGGCAGAGTCCGCATTGGGCCAGGCCGGCGATGCCATGCAAGCCTTCCGCGAACTGGTGGTGAGCGCCGGTAACGGGGCCTACACGCAAACCGAGCGCGACGCCATCGTGCAGCAGCTCGTGGGCCTGCGTGACCAGATTCTGGGCTATGCCAATCGCAAGGATGCCAGCGGCCTTCCGCTGTTCCAGGGCTTGGGCAGCGCACAGTCGCCGTTTACCGGGACAGCAGCCTCGGTCGAATTCAAAGGCCTGCAGGGACAGCACGCCAGCGGCAACACGCAGATTGCCAAGGTGCTCGATGGCGACGCCGCGTGGATGAGCGTGCCCACAGGCAATGGGGTGTTCGAAGTGGCACGAAACACCAGCAACACGGGGAAAGTCTGGGCGGATGTGGGGCAGATCACTGACCCCAGCGCTTTCTATGCCAGCGCCCCAGGAGGCTATGAAATTAAATTTTTTACCGAGAGTGATGGAACGGCCAGTTTCAGCATCTCACCCGCCCCAACCGCCGGCACGATCAGCCCCAACATAGGCCCCCACCCGCTGAATGCCGCCCGATACGCGTACCAATCACCCACCGACATCGGTTTCGACGGCATGAGCTTCAAGATCACTGGCACGCCCGTCGCTGGCGACAGCTTTGATGTGGCGCCCAGCCAGCCATCGAATGTGTTCGCTGTGCTGGAAAATGCCATTGGAGCCATCCGCGATGCGCGCAAGCCCGACGGCAGCACCGACTCGGGCCTGCTGAACCACGGTATTGCCCGCGGCCTGAACGAGATCGACTCAGCCATGAATCGCCTGCAGGCATCGCGTGGCTTGGCGGGCGATCTGCTCAACCGCGCCGACCGCATCGAAGCGGACCTGGACACCCGTGCCGTGCAGCTTGAAGACGACCGCTCGCGCGCCGAAGATCTCGATATGATCAAAGGCATTTCCGACTTCCAGAACCAGCAGGTCGGTTATGAGGCCGCACTGAAGTCTTATGCCCAGGTGCAGCAGTTATCCCTGTTCAAATTCATTTAGAGACGTAGCGCGCCATGGTTCAATCCGTCCTGGGCAGTCTGGTACTGGGCTACCGCCCGCTCTGGGGGCGGCTGCGCTCCATGGTGGGCATCCAGTTGTTTGTGCGGGGCGAGGGCTCGGGCCAGGTGGACGCTGCGCACCTGCTCCACACGCTGCAGGAGATCTGGTCGGCCAGTTCGCCGCCGCTGCTGCTTTCTCCCCAGACCCGCCAGCTGCTGTGCGACATGCTCGAACATGCGCCACGCGGCACGCCCTGGATCAGCGTGCCGGGCGACTGGCTGTCCGACTCGGCCATCTTCAGCCGCGTACAGGCCGCCCACCAGCGTGGTTTGCGGCTGGTGTGGCGCGGCGCACTGGCCCACCTTCCCGAGCCAGACATTGCCCGCTGCTTTGACAACAGCCTGCTGACGCTGCGCCCGGAGGACGCCATGGCCGCACTGCAGGCGTCGCCTCCGGCCCGGCCAGGCAGCCCCCCAGCGCCGCCCCACGGCGCCAGCCCGGTCCTTGATGGCCAGATGTACGAGAACATCGCCAGCCGCGCCCTGATGTCGCACTGCCTGGACGAGCACAAGGCCCTGGCCCTGATCGGCTGGCCCCAGGAAGACGTGCTCTACAGCCTGCGCCACCAGCAGATCCAGCCGGCGCACGCCACCCTGCTCAAGTTGCTCAAGGCCATCGAGGCCGAGCAATCGCTCGAACAATTCGAGCACATCCTGTGTGAAGACCCGCTGCTGGCCTACCGCTTCATGGTCTACACCAATTCGGCCTCGCTGGGCCTGCGCACCGGCATCGACTCGCTGCGCCGGGGTTTGGTGATGATGGGCTATGGCTCGATCAAGCGCTGGCTGTCCGACCAGCTGCCTCACGCCAGCACCGAGCTGGATCTGCGCCCGGTGCGGGAAGCCATGGTGCTGCGCGCCCGACTCACCGAGCACCTGGTCGAATCTGGCCTGCAGAAAGACCTGCGCAGCGAGGTGTACCTGTGCGGTCTGTTCTCCCAGCTCGACGACATCCTGCACGAGCCGCTGGGCACCATACTGCACCGCATCCCGCTGTCAGAGCGCATCTACGACGCCGTCGTCGCCCGCACCGGGCCCTATGCGCCCAGCCTGGAGATGGCCTGCGCGCTCGAATCCGACGATGCCAGCACCATCCTGCAGCTGTGTGAAACCCACGAGCTGGACCGGGAAGAAGTCAACCGCGCCCTGCTGCGCGTACTCGCCAGCCTCGAAGTCGTCCGCCCGGGACACTGATCGCGCATCTCGCCGCCCACCAGGCCCGGCCAACCCATCGCAGATTGCACACCCACTCACAGTATCAAAACTGATAGCTGCAAGCGCTTGTACAGCAAGGGCTGGGAGCCAAAAACGCTTAAGGAAGGTCTTTGTTCACCTCGGGCTCGGCACCCTCCCGGGGGCCTACGGTGCCGAGGCGGCTTTTGAGCGACTGGGGCTGTCCCGTGATCAATGCCGCGTAGTTGGTGGTGTTGGCCAGCACTTTCTTGACGTAGTCGCGCGTCTCGGCAAAGGGCACGTTTTCTGCCCAGATGGCAGCATCCAGCACCGGGCCGTTGCGCCAGTTGCGCGGGCGGCCCGGGCCGGCGTTGTAGGCGGCGGCGGCCAAGGGCATGGAGCCGGCAAAGTCGTCCAGCGCCAGCTTGAGGTAGGCGGTGCCGATGGTGATGTTGGTGTCGCGCTGGGTGATGTGCTCGGGGCGGAAGTCGGTCAGCCCGATTTTCCGGGCCGTCCAGCGCGCCGTGGCCGGCATCACCTGCATGAGGCCCGAGGCTCCGACGTGCGAGCGCGCGTCCATGATGAAGCGGCTTTCCTGGCGGATCAGGCCGTACACATAGGCGGGGTCCAGCCCGATGGCGCGTGAACGTTCGACCACGGCGTCCCTGAACGGCATGGGAAAGCGCTGCGCCATGTCGATCACCTCGCGGGTGCGTTCGCTGGTGTTGATGCACCGGTCCCACACCTGCTGCCCGCAGGCAAAGTCGGCAGCGGCCAGCAGCTCGCGATCGCTCATGCCGCCGTTCTGGTGCAGGTTGGTGGTGTAGTTCCACTCACGCACCCCTTCGCTGCGCAGGCCCAGCAAAATCGCCTGCAGGCCCCGGTTCAGGCCCGGATTGGCACGCGCTGCCGCTTTTTCTTCTGCGCTCAGCGGAGCAGGCGCTGGCGGCGCAACCACCTTGTGGCCCAGTTCCTCCAGCGCCAGCTGCTCGTAGAAGCCCCGCGTGCCGGCAATGCCCTGCAGCAGTTGCCGGGCCGCGGTGCGGTCGGCCTCGGACGGGCGGCCTGCCAGTAGTGCGCGCGCCTTCCAGTACACCCAGGTGCTGTCCTGGCGGGCCACGTCGCTCATGGCGTCCACGGTGGTGCGAACCACCTTCCACTGCCCGTTGCGCAGCGCAGCGCGCACTTTCCAGGCCAGGTGGTCATCGTTCAGGTCGGTGTCGCGGGAGACATTGCCGAAATGGGCCATGGCGTCGGGCGAGAGCTTCTGGGCAGCAGCCTTGCCGATCACGCCCCAGGCCCAGTTGCGCTCCTCGGCCGAGAGGTGAACGCCCCATTTGCCGTCCAGCTGGGCGGCCGCGCCATCGGCGTCGGTAGCGGCCAGCTTGATCAATGCCAGAAGCACCAGCTCCTGGCGCACCTTGCCGCGCGCGGTGGTGTGGCCGCGCAGGTATTTTGCAGGGGCATCCAGAATGTCGCGCAGGTTTTCGAGCGATTCGGGCGCCACGATCTCGACCGCATTGCGGGCTGCCCGGGGGCGGTTGGCCTCGACGGCCAGACGCGCCTTGCGCCACACGTCGAGCGCACTGAGCTTCTTGTCGACGTACAGCTGGCTGGCGGCGTGGGTGCAGCCATCATCTGCATCGCGCTGCGCATGCCAGGCGCTGCGCACTTCGTCGCCCACCTGGTCGGGGGCGGTGCCCTTGATTTCATCGATCAGCAGCGCATAGCAGCGCACCTCGCGATCGTCCTGCATACGGTACTGCGGGTGCATCTCGGAAAACTGCGCCCAGTCGCGGCGTTGGCCCAGCAACAGCAGCCAGTCGTTGCGCAGGCGGTCTTCCTGGTAGGTGCCGGCATAGCGCTGCAGAAAGGACTGCACCTCGGAGGCCGAGGCCTCGCCCAGACGTGCCTTCAGTTCCCAGTAAGCGGCCCAGGGTTCGAGCACATGGCCGCGCGCTGAGGGCAGAAGCTGTTCGAGCTTTTTGCGGTCGCCCTTGCGAAAGGCTTGCTGCATGTCCAGCAGCACCTGATCGCCCCGGGGTTGGGCCAGGGCAGAGGCCATGGGGGTGGTCATCAGCGCACAGGCCAGCAACGGTGTCAGAATCTTCAACAAATGCATGGAGGGATTATGTGATGGACAAAGCAGCCCTGCGGCGCACTCTGGTGGAACAACGCCTGAACCTGCCCGACCGCCTGCAGCGCGCCGACGCGCTGCAGCAGGTGATGCGCATCTGGCTGCTGAACCAGCCCGACACGGTGATCGGCGCGTACTGGCCCATCAAGGGAGAATTCGACCCCCTGCCCGCGCTGCACCGCTGGAAGGAAGACGGCGAACTGCTGGACGAACCCCAGCGGCGGCGCATCGGCCTGCCGGTGGTGAACAAGCAGCACAAGACGCTGACCTTCCACGCCTGGTACCCCGGCTGCGAAATGGAGGAAGACGCCTACGGCATCCCCAAGCCCAAGGACACCGAGCTCATCGTGCCCACGCTGCTTTTCGTGCCCTGCGTGGGCTACGGGCCGGGGGGCTACCGCCTGGGCTACGGCGGCGGCTTCTACGACCGCACCCTGGCAGCCCTGCAGCCCCGCCCGACCACCGTGGGCCTGGGCTACACCCAGGGCTACCTCGACGACTTCGAGCCCGAGGCGCACGACCTGCCGCTGGATGCGATCCTGAACGACAACGGGGTGGTGTGGCCGGTATAGGGCACATCCCCCTGAGTCGCCTTCGGCGCCTTCCCCCTTCTCTCGACTTGCTGCGCAATTCGGGAAGGGGGACGACACCAGCGCGGCGGGGCGGCCCTTGCGCGGTGTCTGCTGGCCCCCGCTGCTGACGCCGCTGCATCGATAAGCAAAAACCGACGAACCCGCAGTGGCTTCGCACGCACCGCGTTATTACACATATTTGCTTTGATGTGATATTTGTGTAATATTTAACACATGCATTCTTCCCTCGACGCCAAAGTCCAACCCAAGCACCTGCTGCTGGAGCTGCTGCTCGCCAGCGGCGACGACGCCCTGCCCGTCAGCCACGCCGTGGCGGCGGGCGCGGTGTTCGGCATCAGCGAGAACCATGTGCGCGTCACGCTGGCGCGGCTGGCCGCGCAGGACATGGCGCAGGCCACCGAGCGCGGCGCCTGGCGCCTGGGACCGGCGGCGCAGAGCCTGGCGCAGGACGTGTCCCACTGGCGCAACACCGCGCAGCGCCTGCGCCCCTGGAACGGGCAGTACGTGGCCGTGCACTGCGGCGCCCTGGCGCGCAGCGACCGCGCCGCGACGCGGCAGCGCGAGCGCGCCCTGCACCTGCTGGGCTTCGCCGAACTGCAGCGCGACTTCTGGCTGCGGCCCGACAACATCGAGGCCGACATCGCCGCCATCCGTGCGCGCCTGCACGCGCTGGGCCTGGAGGCGCAGGCCGTGGTCTGCGGCTGCACTTCGCTCGATGCGGCCACCGAGGCCGCCGTGGACGCGCTGTGGGATGGCGCGGCCCTCAACCAGGGCTACCGCGCCACGCAGGAGCGCCTGCAACACTGGCTGGACGGTGCGGCACGCCTGCCCATCGACCAGGCGGCGCGCGAATCGTTCTTCCTCGGTGGCGCGGCCATCCGCCAGCTGGTGTACGACCCGCTGCTGCCCGAACCCATGGTGGACGGCGCATTACGCGCCGCCTTCATCGACAGCGTGCACGCCTTCGACGCCGCGGGCCGCGCCATCTGGGACCGCTTCTACGACACCCTTTCTACCCCCGACACCACCACCCGCAAGGCCCGTCTGCGCGTGGCCTGACGCACCTTTCACACCGGAGACCCCGCCATGAACGCGCCGAACGACACCACCGCCCTGCACACCCGCTACCTGGCCGACACCCACCGGGTCGAGAACGTGTCCTGCGAACTCGCCGACTACAACATGTACGCGCAAGACACCGCGCTGCGCGATGCCGTGCAGCGCGAGGGCGCGGCCTGGGCCGATGCGGATTTGCTGCGCTTCGGCCAGCTCACCGGCTCGGCCGAATACCTGGAGCAGGGCCATCTCGCCAACAAGCACCAGCCCGAACTGGAGACGCACGACCGCTTCGGCAACCGCATCGACTTGGTGAAGTTCCACCCCGCCTACCACCGCTTCATGGGCACGGCCATCGAGCACGGCCTGCATTCCTCGCCCTGGACCAACCCGAAAGACGGCGCCCACGTGGCGCGCGCCGCCGGCAACTACCTGCACACCCAGGTGGAGGCGGGCCACGGCTGCCCCATCACCATGACCTTCGCCGCCATTCCCGCGCTGCGCCTGCAACCCGACCTGGCCGCGCTGTGGGAGCCCAAGATCACCGCCCGCGTGTACGACCCGCGCAACGTGCCCATGGAGCAGAAAGCCGGCGTGACCATCGGCATGGCCATGACCGAGAAGCAAGGAGGCTCCGACGTACAGGCCAACAGCACACGCGCCTACCCCGTGGGCCAGGGCGGCCCCGGCCAGGCGTATGAACTGGTGGGCCACAAATACTTCGTCTCGGCGCCGATGTGCGACGCCTTCCTGGTGCTGGCGCACACCGACAAGGGCCTGTCGTGCTTCCTGCTGCCGCGCTGGCGCCCGGACGGCACGAAGAACCCGTTCCAGGTGCTGCGCCTGAAGAAGAAGATGGGCAACGCCTCCAACGCATCGAGCGAGACCGAGCTGCGCGGCGCGCTGGCCTGGATGGTGGGCGAGGAAGGGCGCGGCGTGCGCAACATCATCGAGATGGTGGCCATGACGCGCTTCGACTGCATGGTGGGGTCGAGTGCGGGCATGCGCATGGCGCTGTCGCAGGCGCTGCACCACTGCGCGCACCGCAGCGCCTTCGGCGCACGCCTCAACCAGCAGCCGCTGATGCAGAACGTGCTGGCCGACCTGGCGCTGGAGAGCGAGGCCGCAATGACCCTGTCGATGCGCGTGGCGCGGGCGCTGGACCACCGTGATGATCGCCACGAGGATCTGCTCGTGCGCCTGGTGACCGCCGTGGGCAAATACTGGATCTGCAAGCGCACGCCCGGCCACGCCTACGAGGCCATGGAATGCATCGGCGGCAGCGGCGTGATGGAGGACAGCATGTTCCCGCGCCTGTTCCGCGAGTCGCCCGTCAACGCCATCTGGGAAGGCAGCGGCAACATCCAGTGCCTGGACGTGCTGCGTGCCATGGCCAAGACGCCCGAGGTGGTGGACGCCTTCTTCGCCGAACTGCGGCTTGCGCAGGGCCAGAACCCCTTGCTCGACCAGCATGTGCGCGACCTGGGCAAGGAGTTCGCCGACCCCACCGACCTGCAGTACCGCGCCCGCCACGTGGTCGAGCGCATGGCGCTGGCGCTGCAGGCCTCGCTGCTGGTGCGCGGCGCGCCCGCCTTCGTGGCCGACGCGTTCTGTGCCTCGCGCCTGGCGCCTGAAGGCAGCTTTAACTACGGCGCGCTGCCACGCGGTGTGGACGTGCAGGCCATCATCGAACGGGCCACGCCACGGATACAGTGACACCCCCCTGTGGCGCTGCGCGCCTTCCCCCCTCTCCTGCGGGAGGGGGGACGCACCCAGTGGCCCGGCAAAGCCGGTTCCACGGGTGCCCTGGCACAAGCCCGCTACACAAGCCGGAGTGCATTGACGCACAATGGGCCGCTCTTTTGCGGCCCCTTTTCTTCAGCAGGTGAACCATGCTCCAGCTCTACATCGGCAACAAGAACTACTCCTCCTGGTCCATGCGCCCCTGGGTGCTGCTGCGCCAGGCGGGCATCCCCTTTGAGGAGGTGCTGGCACGTTTTGACAGCTTCGACGCTGACTCGCACTTCAAGGCCGCCTTGGCAGGCATCTCGCCCACCGGCAAGGTGCCGGTGCTGGTGGACGCAGGCTTGGCCATATGGGACACCCTGGCCATCGCCGAATACCTGGCCGAAACCCACCCGGAAAAACATCTCTGGCCCCAGGACAAGGCCGCCCGCGCACACGCCCGCAGCGTGTGCGCCGAGATGCACAGCGGCTTCACCGCGTTGCGCGGCGCCTGCCCCATGAACATCGAGGCGCACCTGCCCGAGGTGGGCGCGCTGATCTGGCGCGACAAACCCGCCGTGCGCGCCGACGTGCAGCGCCTCGTAGACATGTGGAGCGGCCTGCTGGAGCAGCACGGCGGCCCCATGCTGTTCGGCGACTTCAGCGTCGCCGATGCCTTCTTCGCCCCGGTCTGCATGCGCCTGCACAGCTACGGCCTGCCGGTGCCGCAGCACATTGCCGACTACGTACAGCGCGTGCGCGAACTGCCGGGCGTCAAGGCCTGGATCGACGGCGCGCTGGCCGAAGCAGATTTCCGCGAGTTCGAGGAGCCGTACCGGCTGCGGCGCTGAGCACCAGGGGCCTGTCGGGCCATCACGGCAACGCATCGCCTTGTATCGGCGGCACGTCGGGCACCAGATCCCGTGCGGCCGCATATTTTTCGGCACTGGCACGCTGCCCGCGCTGTGCGATGTAGTCCTCGGTGGCCAGGGCTGCCAGCTTTTCGGCCAATGCAGTAGCCGCCAACTGGTTGACGGAAATACCCTCCCGCTGGGCATAGAGCTTGGCGTTCTGGTGAATCGATTGCGGCAAACGCAGGCTGAGTGTGCTCATGGTGCTCCTCCATCCAATAGCTTCAAAAACTGGCCGGGTGTGACCACCTGGACAGCGAACCCGCCCGCGGCGGCAAAGTCGCGCAGGTTATGCGTCACCAGATAGTCTGCCGACGCGTTGACGGCGGCCTCCAGCACCAGTTCATCGCTGGGGTCGCGCAATTGGGGACGCCATAAAAAATGGACTGGCTGCTGAACCGCGACGGCACACACCATGTCCAGAACGGCATCAATCGCATCCGCAGGCAAGGACAAGAGCCCGGGACGGTGCAGGACATCTTCGTACTCCATGGCCAATGGCACCGTCAGATGCAGCCGATAGTGCCCGGTGGTCAATCGCCGGAGCAGTTCAAACGAGGCGCCGTTGCGGGAGAGCAGCCCCGCCACCAGCACGTCGGTGTCCAGAACGATCTGGGGAGGCCATTTCATGGTATCGCTGATGATACCGCGTCATTCCATCTTCCACGAAGCTGCGGACCAGCCACCTCACCCCTGCCGGAACTGCTTGCGCAAAAACGGCTTGTGCCGCGCGATATGCGCCAGCTGCGCGGGGGCGATGGTGCCGCCCAATGTCTCGTCCTCGGAGTTGAGCACCGCGTTGGCATGCTGCATGGCGCGCGCCACCACCTCGGCCTCGCTCACGCCCTGCTGTGCGGCCAGATCCACGGCCACGCGGCGCATGGCGCGTTGCGACAGCACCCACATGGCGCCGAAGGCGTCCCATGCGGCAGCGGCCTCCAGGGCTTTGTCGCGGTCGGCCAGGATCTCGTTCAGGGGCTTGGCCAGCAATTCCTGCAAGCCATCGAGCTGCTCCTGCAGCGCCTCGGCGCGCTGCTGCAACTGCGCGGCGGCGGCCTCGGTGGCGCTGGGGGCGGACGGAGCCGGAATGGGCAGGCTGCCGTCGGGGTTGGGCTGGACGATGGTGATGGCGGGGGGCGTGGACATGGGCAAACTCCGGACGCGAACAGAGCCTTGAAGGGGCGTGAATAGTAACTACACTGCCCGCATGCAAATCTACATGGTGGGGGGCGCCGTGCGCGACCGGCTGCTGGGCCGCCCCGTGAACGACCACGACTGGGTGGTGGTGGGCGCAACGCCCGAGCAGATGATCGAGCTGGGTTACCTGCCCGTGGGGCGCGACTTTCCGGTCTTTTTGCACCCCCAGACGCGCGAGGAATACGCCTTGGCGCGCACCGAGCGCAAGAGCGGGCGCGGCTACCGGGGCTTTGTGGTGCAGACCTCGCCCGATGTGACGCTGGAGGAAGACCTCTCGCGGCGCGACCTTACTATCAATGCAATAGCTAGCAGCGCAAACGGGGCGGGCGCTGAAGCCATTTTTGACCCCTATTTTGGTGCACGCGACCTGCAGGACAAGGTGCTGCGCCACGTCACCGACGCCTTCCACGACGACCCCGTGCGCATCCTGCGCGTGGCGCGCTTTGCGGCGCGCTTCACCGATTTTTCCGTAGCACCCGAAACGATGGACCTGATGCGTTCGATGGTGGCGCACGGCGAGGCCGACCACCTGGTGGCCGAGCGCGTGTGGCAGGAGCTGGCGCGCGGGCTGATGGAAGAACAGCCCTCGCGCATGTTCGAGGTGCTGCGCCAGTGCGGCGCGCTCAAGGTGGTGCTGCCCGAGGTGGACCGCCTCTGGGGCGTGCCCCAGCGCGCCGACTACCACCCCGAAATCGATACCGGTGTGCACCTGATGATGGTGCTGGACATGGCCGCGCGCCTGCAGGCGCCGCTGGGCGTGCGCTTTGCCTGCCTCACGCACGACCTGGGCAAGGGCACGACGCCCCAGGACGTGCTGCCGCGCCACATCGGCCACGAGCAGCGAAGCAGCAAGCTCCTCAAAGGCCTGTGCGAGCGCCTGCGCGTGCCCACGGACTGCCGCGAACTGGCCGACGTGGTGGCGCGCGAGCACGGCAACATCCACCGCAGCGGCGACCTGGGCGCCGCTGCGCTGGTGCGGCTGCTGGAGCGCTGCGATGCCATCCGCAAGCCGGCGCGGCTCGACGAGATCCTGCTTGCCTGCGAGTGCGACGCGCGCGGGCGCCTGCATTTCGAGGAAGCGGCCTACCCGCAGCGCGCGCGGATCAATGCCGCGCTCGCCGCAGTGCAATCGGTTGCCACCAGTGTGATAGCTGCTCACGCAGCATCCAAGGGCGTTACAGGCCAAAAAGTGGGGGAATTGATCCACGCCGCACGCGTGGAGGCCGTGGCGCGGTGGCTGGCTCAGCCGCCCACCTGACTACCAGCGCAACACGCGCGGCCCCAGCCACGCCCCCGCCAACGTCGGCAAGGCCATGCCCGCCAGGTACCACACGGCCAGGAAGGGCGTGGCCATTTCGGGGCAGTGCAACGCATAGGCCAGCGCGCCCAGAGCGCCCGCCAGCAGCCCGGCCCCGGCACCTGCCCAGGCCAGCCGCGTGGGCGCCGCGCCGCGCAGGGCCCAGAAGCTGGCAACGAAAGCGGGCAGCGACAACGCCGCGATGTTGAAAGGGCAACTACGCCAAGTGCTGCCCAGAATCAAGGGCAGGCGCTCGTCGGGCCCGGCCTGGCCCAGCGCCACGGCGGCCAGGCCCCACAGCACCAGCGGCGGCAGCGCCAGCAGCACCAGGCTGTACCCCAGGCCCATGCCGGGCCGCGCCAGGCGGTGCAGCACGGCCAGGCAGCCGACAGCAAGCAGGGCGGCAAATAGCAGTTTGCCCCAGAACATGGGCAGCGCCATGTCTTGCACCAGCCCGGGGCGCACGCCAAACAGCGCCAGCATCAGCACCAGGCCGCCGGCCAGCCCGGCCAGCGCCGCCATGGCAAAACGCTGCTCGATAGCGTGCGGCGCCACCGGCTCTGCGTCCTGCGCCAGCAGGCCAATCAGTTCATCCGTTTTCATGTCGTTCCCCTGATGCGGGCCGCCAGGGCCTTGAGGCCCCGGTGCACGCCGATTTTGACTGCCGACTCCGACAGTCCCGTGATACGCGCCGTTTCCACCACCGACAGCCCTTCGAGCTTGACGTGCACGATGGGCAGGCGCTGGCGGTCGGGCAGCGTCTGCAGCAACTGGCCCAGGTCGCGCCGGGCCTCGGCCGCTTCGCTGTCGCTGCTGGAAAACAGCTCAACCGCATCATCCAGCGGCACATCGAGCGCGCCCTTGACCGCATGCGCGCGCAGCCAGTCGATGAACTTGTAGCGCGCAATGGCATGCGCCCAGGCCGTCACCGGCAGATCGTGCCGGTAGGTGTGGCGCTGGTTGTGCACGGCCAACAGGGTTTCCTGCACCAGGTCCTCCACTTCATCGGGCCTCTGGGCCAGGCGGCGGCGCAAAAAGGCCCGCAAATGCGCGCTCAACTCCTTCAGAAAGCGCTGGTAGGCGTCGGTATCGCCCTCCAGGCCCTGCAGCAGCAGCGGGCGCAACCGCTGTTCTATCTCCATGGCGTCTCCCTCGCTGGTATTCGATGCCGGTGCGTGGCCGGTTACACGGGGGCCGAAAAATAAATTTTCGACCACAGCGTAACCCGCACCGCCGTGCCCGCGAATTACAGCGCAGACCGGCCGGGTGCGTTGGCATTGCAGGCAGAGGTCTCGTTCATCACCCAAGGAGCTATCAGCATGACCACCCGTTCCCTCACCCTCGGCGCCCTGGCTTTTGCCGCCCTCGCTTCTGGTGCCGCCATCGCCCAGTCCGACAGCATGAACAAGTCCGGCGACATGGCCAAGCCCGCCATGGAAAAGTGCTACGGCGTCTCCATGGCCGGCAAGAACGACTGCGCCGCCGGCCCCGGCACCACCTGCGCGGGCACCGCCAAGGTGGACTACCAGGGCAACGCCTGGAAGTACGTGCCCGCAGGCACCTGCACCAGCATCAAAACGCCCAAGGGCATGGGTTCGCTGGAAGCCATGAAGAGCTAACCGGAAGCCGCGCCATGACATCCCCTCTCACTGCAGGCCTGGGCCTCAAGCCCCAGCACTATGACGAGGCCCTGCACTGCACCGCCAGCGGCCTGTGGTGGGAGGTGCACCCCGAAAACTACCTGGCCGACGGCGGCCCGCGCCTGGCTTGGCTTGAAGCCATCCGGGCACGGCACCCGGTGTCGCTGCATGGCGTTTCGCTCTCGCTCGCGGCCGACGCGCCGCCCGATGCGAGCCACCTGCGGCGCCTGGCGCAACTGGCGAGGCGCATCGAGCCCGCGCTGGTGTCCGAGCACCTGGCCTGGTCGGCCTGGCGCAGGCGCTACCACCCGGACCTGCTGCCCTTTCCGCGCACGCACGAGGCGCTGGCGCGCATCGCAGCCAACATCGCCGCCACGCAGGACGCCCTGGGCCGCACCATCGCCATCGAGAACCCCACGCACTACCTGCACATCGACGGGCACGCGTGGTCCGAAACCGATTTCCTGGCCGAGCTAGTGCGCCGCACCGGCTGCGGCCTGCTGCTGGACGTGAACAACGTGTACCTCAGCGCCCACAACCTGGGCACCCGCGCCAGCAACTACCTGGACGCCTTTCCTTTGCAGGCCATCACCGAGATCCACCTCGCGGGCCACCATGCAGACCCGCGCCTGGGCGACGCGCTGCTGATCGACAGCCACGATGCGCCCGTGGCCGAGCCCGTGTGGGCGCTGTACGAGCGCCTGATCGCGCGCACCGGCCCCCGGCCCACGCTGATCGAGCGTGACGACCAGATTCCGCCCCTGCCCGAGCTGCTGGCCGAGCGCGAGCGCGCACACAGCCTCCTTACCAATAAGGAGGCCTTGCCATGCGCCTGAGCGACTTCCAGGACGGCCTGGCCAGCGCCCTGCTGCCCGCGCCCGGCGCCAGCGCCCCGCCGCCCGCCTGGCTGGACGCGCTGCTGGCCCAGCCCGGCTTTGCCGTGTACCGCAACACCGTGGCCAAGGGCTGCATCGACGCGCTGCTGGCCAACTACCCCGCCGTGCACGCCCTGGTGGGCACCGACTGGCTGCGCGCGGCGGCACACGCCTTTGTGCACCAGCACCCACCCAGCGACGGGCGGCTGATGGGCTATGGCGCGGGCTTTGCTGACTTTCTGGAAGGCCTTGCCTCGGCCGCCAGCCTGCCCTACCTAGGCGCCGTGGCGCGACTGGACCGCTGCTGGACCGAAGCCCACCTCGCCGCCGACGCCCCCACCCTGCAAGCCGCCTGGCTGGCACAGCAGCCGCCCGAAGCCCTGGCCCTGCTGCACCTGCAGCCCCACCCAGCCGCGCGCTGGCACTGGTGCGCGGAACACCCCGCCTACCAGCTGTGGCAGCGCCAGCGTGCCGGTGTGTCTTGGGATGACCAACTGCCCTGGCAGGGCGAAGGCGCGCTGCTGACCCGCCCGCACGACGCCGTGCAATGGTCGCCCCTGCCCCACGCGGGCTGCGCCCTGCTGGACGCCTGCGCCGCAGGCGCCACTTTTGAGGACGCCGCCGGCCAGGCGCTGCAGACCGACCCCGGCACCGACCTGCCCGCGCTCGTGGCGCTGCTGCTGCGCACCGGTGCCCTGCGCGCGCCCGAAACCCCGTTGAACTAGGAGGCCCCCATGCACACCACCCATTCCCCCGTTGGTTCAACCACAGCGCTCCACCCCAGCCTGCGCGGTCTGTGGAACAGCCTGGCCCAGCGGCTGGAACGCCTCACGCCACACGGCCTGATCGCGCTGGCCGCGCGCCTGGCGCTGGCGGGCATCTTCTGGCTGTCGGGCCGCACCAAGGTGGAGGGCTGGTTCACCATCACCGACACCACCTACCTGCTGTTTCGCGAGGAATACCAGCTGCCGCTGATCCCCCCGGAATGGGCGGCGCCCATGGCCACCGTGGCCGAGCACCTGTTCCCGATGCTGCTGGTGCTGGGGCTGGCCACGCGCCTGTCGGCCCTGGCGCTGCTGGGCATGACGCTGGTGATCCAGGTCTTCGTCTACCCCGACGCCTGGCCCACGCACCTGTCGTGGGCGGCGCTGATGCTGTACCTGGCCGGGCGCGGGGCTGGCAGCCTGTCGCTGGACCGCTGGCTGGGACTGCGCTGAAATCAGGCCACGGAGCCCACCCAGCGCTCAATGTCCGCCGCGCCCAGTGCGCCCGAGATGCGCGCCACCTCACGCCCGCCTTTGAACAGCACCATGGTCGGGATGCTGCGGATGTTGTAGGGCGCCGCCACCTGGGGGTGCGCCTCGGTATCGAGCTTGGCCAGGCGCACGCGGGGCTCCAGCGCGCGGGCCACCTGGGCAAAGGCCGGCGCCATCTGGCGGCACGGCCCGCACCAGGGCGCCCAGAAGTCCACCAGCACCGGGATATGGCTGCGCTGCACATGCTTGGCAAAACTGGCAGCATCCAGCGCCAGCGGCGCCCCTTTGAACAAGGGCTGGTGGCAACTGCCGCAGTCGGGCGCGCTGCCGAGCTGCGCCGCCTGGACGCGGTTGGTGATGTGGCAGTGGGGACAGACGATGTGCAGGGATTCGGTCATGCGGGCTCCAGGGGAAGTGCTACACATCGGGCAAATATGCAGGAATTCAAGCACTCCACAGATTCTTTATTGCTTTCCAAGCGTGCTTCTCATACACAATATCGAACTCAAGAGCATGTGTGCCATGATCACCCCATGCACCACATTGGCCTGCACCATCGCGAGGAAAACTATGCTTGTCACAAAACTCAAGCTTAAAAACTGGCGTAATTTTCGCACCTTAGATGTGCCATTACGAGATGTTTCATATTTACTCGGCCCCAATGCATCAGGCAAATCAAATCTTCTAGATGCTTTTCGTTTTTTGCGAGACGTGAGCAAATCGAAAGGCGGCGGATTACAGACAGCTGTAGCTGATCGAGGAGGCATCAGCAAGTTGCGCTGTTTACACGCACGTAGCGACCCAGAAGTGCTCATAGATATCGAGCTGGCGCAGTCACCTGATGAACAGCCCCAATGGCGCTATGTTCTGGGCTTCAAACCTGAGGGCAAAGGTGCTCAGCGCATTTTGATTTCAACTGAACAAGTATGGCAAGGCGATCAGTGTCTTTTTTCTCGACCCGATAAAGCCGACAAATCTGATCCAATGCTGCTGACCCAGACACGTTTGGAGCAAATTGCTGCTAACGCTCAATTCCGCGATTTAGCAGATTTTTTTGGTGCAACCACATATTTACACCTAGTTCCTCAGCTACTTAAATTTGCCGAAAAAATGGGAGGGCAGC
Source organism: Burkholderiaceae bacterium (assembly GCA_024710165.1). Taxonomy (GTDB): domain Bacteria; phylum Pseudomonadota; class Gammaproteobacteria; order Burkholderiales; family Burkholderiaceae_C; genus Simplicispira. Next base: position 2,247 of record JANJVG010000001.1, on the reverse strand, counting down.
GCTTAGAGGATGATCCATTCGGACAGAGTTTTTTGGAACGCATTGCAAAAACCCCTGAAAAAACACGCACAGCCAGACTTAATAAAATAAGTAAGGCGCTTAAATTGGCTGTTCCTCAGTTTAACGAGCTTCGCTTTGTTCAAGACAAATTGGGCCACCCTCACCTAGAGGCACTATATGCTCATCATCGCTCAAATGCCGGGTGGCAATCCGAAGAGCATTTTTCTGATGGAACACTGCGACTCCTCGGCCTCCTATGGACGCTGCTGGATGGTAGTTCGCTATTACTGCTAGAAGAACCAGAAATTTCTCTTAATGACGCAATTGTTAAAGAGATTCCTCTGATTCTGCAACGCCTTCAGCGTGACAAAAAGATTAAACGACAAATCATTTTGAGTACGCATAGCGAAGCACTCCTGAGCAATCCAGGTATTGATGGACGTGGCGTGGTTGTTTTGGAAACAGGATCGCAAGGATCTATTGGCAGAACTTTAGCTGCAGAAGAATCCGATGCTCTAGAAGCTGGATTATCAGTTGCCGAGGTCATTCTTCCCAAAACACGTCCAACATCCGTCAATCAACTCGGATTATGGCAATGACATTTATTGCATTGGCAACAGAAGATGTTTTGAGCGAAGCAATTGGGTTACGTTTGCTATCCGAATTGCCAACTCAAGTAACTCCAAGCCCACTATTGCGCAAAGATGGATCTGGGTATCTGCGCTCTCGCATGGATAATTGGCGGCAGCTAGCACAACGTCAAACCATTATAATTATCACTGATCTGGATCAAGTTTCATGCCCCATAACACTGAAGAACAATTGGCTTGGCAATCGCCCTGCACCTCTTAATTTAATTCTACGAATCGCCGTTCGAGAAATAGAATCATGGATTCTTGCTGACCATGAAGCCATGCGTAATCTAATAGGCAACAAAGGGACTCTCCCTCCCTTTCCTGACGATTTACTCGATCCAAAGCAACATTTATTGCAAATCGCCAAATCGGCGTCGAAAAATGTACGACATGACTTGGTCAAAGAAAAAAATGCTATCGCCAGCCAAGGGATTGGATACAACAGTCGCCTGACAGCATGGGTGCGCTCCGAATGGAGTCCAGAACGAGCGGCCCAGAGATCTCCAAGCTTGCGCCGAGCTCGAATTCGTCTTCACGAACTATCTCAGCGCTTAAAAGAAGTCAATCACTGATCTAGCCCAATCGAGCAAGCATTTCGCAATGCTCAGAGCCATTTCACGGCCAGGCTGATCGCCAGGCTCAACAGCACCGTGCTGGCCAGCGGGATGTACCACTCGCGCCCGAACAGCCGAAAGTGGAAGTCTCCCGGCAACCGCCCCAGCCCCAGTTTGCGCAGCCAGGGGGCCAGCCCGTTGATGAGCACCAGTGCGAGGAAGACGACGATGAGCCAGCGAACCATGGTCAGAGCCTGTGCGTGCGGTCGCCCTGGCTGAAGCCCACGGGCTCCCAGGGTTCGCCCTTGCCGAGCAGCAGCACCTTGAACAGCTCGCCCATCTCGTGTTCCATGATCAATTTGGCCGCAATGGTCCGCTGTTCCAGCGTCTGCCGCTCCATTTTTGGGAGCAATCCGCAGTTGATGAGGAAGTGCGCCTGCGTGGTGTAGCCCAGCACGTTCCAGCCCTGGCCTTCGGGCAGGCTCCGGTCCTGCGCGGCAAGCGCCATGGCGGTGAAGTTGACGTGGGCGGTGATGTCCTTGAGGCCCACGTCGGCCAGCGGATCGTCGTCGGAGCGGTGCGCGCGGTGGCACATCACCGTGCCCATGTGGCGCTGCGGATGGTAGTACTCACTCTCGCCGAAGCCATAGTCCAGCAACAGGGCGGCACCACGCGCGAGCCGGTCGCCCAGGGTGTGGATGAAGGCCTCGGCCTGGGGGTGGATCTCGGTCAGGTAGTCATGCGGACCCTCGATCTCGACGGGCGGGCGCAGGCCGGTGGTCCGGTCTTCCCAAGCGAAAGCCTCGCCCTGCACCACCACGCCGCGCTCGTGCCACACGCCGCCCTGCGCACCGCCGTGGCGCGCCAGCAGCTTGACGGGCATGGCGTCGAGCACCTCGTTGCCCACCACCACGCCCTCCATGCGCTCGGGCAGCGCGTCCACCCAGCGCACCTTGTCCGCGTGCGCCGTCAGCAGCGCCTGCTGGCGCGCGCGCAGGCTGCCCGAGAGGTCGACGATGGTGTAGCGGCGCACCGCGCCGCCCAGGGCGTCGAGCAGT
>JANJVG010000219.1 GCA_024710165.1 Burkholderiaceae bacterium | reverse complement strand
CGGCTGATCGAATACACCGCATCGTCGGCCGTGAAGGCCGAGCCGTCATGGAACTTCACGCCCGAGCGCAGATTGAAACGGACCTGCGTGGGACTGATCTCCTTCCAGGAGGTTGCCAGCACAGGCTCGACCTCGAAGGTCTTGCTGTTGTAGTACACCAGGCTCTCATACACATTGGCGTGCAGGCCATTTTGCAGGGCATTGTTCTGCGAGTGAATGTCCCAGGTGGAGATTTCTCCCTGGCTGGCCCATTTGAACGGCTTTGCGTGCACCGCAGGCGCCGCCATGAAGGCGGCCACAGCCGCCAGCGACAACAGACTGAAATTGAGTTTCATGGAACCCTCTCGAATTTAAAAAATGTGACTATGCAGTAAGCCACGTGCAACCACCAATGGGTTATCCCTGAATTCCGGGGGCTGCATGGGGCTTTGATCTCCTCATGCTGGCAAACCTCACGCTTTTCTGCTTGCGCACCATGGGGCCTCCTTCATGTCTTCCGGCTGCGCTTGGCGAGGAATGCCCTGCGCGCTGTTGCATGTTCACGGACGAAAAAAAACCGCCAACCCGAAGGTTAGCGGTTTGATCTTTCAATGGTAACTGGCTTACGCCAGCCAGCCATTAGAAGTTGTGGCGAACGCCCAGACCGATGTGGTTCTTGGCGCCAGTGGCGTAACCGCCAGGCAGCGCGCCGTTGTTGTCGCCGTCCTTGTAGTAAGCAGCGTAAGCGAAGGTGCGCTTGGACAGAGCGTACTTGCCTTCCAGCAGAACGTCGGTGTTCTTCATGCCGGTGCCGTTTTCGCGGGCGATGTCCAGGGTCAGAGCGAAGGCACCGACGGGCACGGTAGCGCCGATGGTGAAGCCCTTCGAGGGGCCGCCGTTGTTCTGGATCGAGCCAGCAACCTTGGCCATGCCGAAGTCATAAGACGCACCCAGGGCCATGTTGGCCTTCATGGAGTTGGTCTTGTTGTACGACAGGGCAGCAGCCAGAGGGCCGTTGCGGTAGATGGCGTTCAGGTCATACTTGGCATTGCCGCCGTTGTCGGGCTTCATGATGTAGCCCAGCGTGCCGCTGAAACCGCCCATCGTGGGGGTGGTGTACTGGAACAGGCTGTTGGTACGTGGGCCTTGGCCGGTGAAATTGAACTGGTTACCCACGACAGAGTAGTTGGCCGTGCCGGTCAGCTCCCAGGCAGCAACGCCGTAGAAGCTGGGGTTCAGCGTACGGCCCATCTGGAAGCGGCCGAAACCACCTTCCAGTGCCAGCCAGGCTGCACGGTTCCATGCGCCAGCAGCGCCGCCGGTCAGGCCGCCGTCTTCAGCGTTGAGGCCTTGTTCGAAGTTGAAGGAAGCCTTCAGGCCGCCACCCAGGTCTTCCACGCCACGCACGCCCAGACGGCTGGTGCCGTTGTTCATGATGCCAGCATACGGCAAACCCGTTGCAGGATTGATAGCACCGTTACCGAGAGCGCCACCGCCGCCGCTCATCTGAGCAGAAACGCCGTCCGACTTGACCAGGCCCAGGTCGGCCACGCCGTACAGGGTCACGGAAGATTGGGCCATGGCGACGCCGGAAGCAGCCAGCACGGCCAGGGCAATCAGGGATTTTTTCATTGCGAGTTACTCCAAGGTTAAACATAGGGCGCCGGTACGAGGGGTCTTGGGTGTTGTGGCACCTGCACAGTCCCGCCGGTTCCCCGGGCCAACCTCCTGGTGGGGAAGTTGTTGCTATTGCACCAGACGTCGGGCGGTTTCGCAAAGGAATTCCCCTGCAATTCACACCAAAGACGAAAATCGTTGCCATGTTGCAACACTCGCCTGCGCCCTCACCGTTGCACAAGGCCACCCCAGAAACGGATGGAAGGGGTACACCTCCTTGCGCCCAAAGCAGAACCCGACCGCACAGCCACCTGCCCATGGACTCCTTGCTCACTGCCGCCGACGCGGCCTTGCGTACCCTGTTTGCCCCACCCCGCGCTGCCGAGCCCTCGCCCGCCCACCCGATGCCAGAGGGGGAGCTGCGCCCCGCGCAGCGCAAGCTGTCGGGGGCGCTGATGCGTGTGAACCATGTGGGGGAAGTGTGCGCCCAGGCTCTGTACACAGCCCAGGCGGCCGTGACCCGGAACGAAGCCCTGCGTACGCAGCTGCTGGACGCCGCACGCGAGGAGGCAGACCACCTGGCCTGGACGCGGGAGCGGCTGGACGCCCTGGGCGCACACCCCAGCCTGCTCAACCCCTTGTGGTACGCCGGTGCATTTGCCCTGGGCGCGCTGACGGCCCGGGTGAGCGACCGGGTGAGCCTCGGATTTGTGGTGGAAACCGAACACCAGGTGTCGGAGCACCTGGCCAGCCACCTGCAGCGCCTGCCGGCCGATGACCTGCCATCGCGCGCCGTGGTGGCGCGCATGCAGGCCGACGAGGAGCGGCACGCTGAACAGGCCTGCGCCGCCGGTGCATTGCCCCTGCCCCTGCCGGCCCGCGCCCTCATGCGGGCGGCTGCACGGGTGATGACCACCACCGCGCACCACATCTGAGGCGCCCGGCGCAGCCCGGCACCGGGCGCACGGACGGGTGGGGGCCCTCAGGCTTCGATCACCTCGAAGCTGGTGGTGATTTCGGCGGTTTTGGCCAGCATGATGCTGGCCGAGCAGTATTTTTCGTGGCTCATGGCAATGGCACGCTCCACCGCAGCCGGCGGCAGGCCTTTGCCGGTCACGGTGAAGTGCATCTGAATGCGGGTGAAAACCCTGGGGTCGGTATCGGCCCGCTCGGAGGTGAGCTTGACGCTGCAGCCGCGCACATCGTGCCGGCCACGCCGCAGAATGAGCACCACGTCGTAGGCTGTGCAGCCGCCCGTGCCTGCCAGCATCGTCTCCATGGGCCGGGGCGCCAGGTTCTGGCCACCGTTGGCCGGGTTGGCAGCGTCGGGGGCGCCATCCATGGCCAGCACATGGCCGCTGCCGGTTTCTGCAATGAATCCCATGCCGGACCGTGTACCGGCTGCGCCTGTCCAGCTGACTGTGCATTCCATGCTCTGACTCCTGTGGATACGTGGTTTTTTGCGGACGGACTGTACCGTAGAAATACCTAAGGTGCTGCATTGCAGCAAAGCCTGGGTTACGATAGCGCCACGCAAGTCAAAACCACTCCAAGGTTTTCATTGCAACGTTTGTCTCCTCCACCTCCCCTGGTGGATTCAGCCCCAGGCCTTACCGCCCGGGGCTTTTTTTTGGTTGGGCGGTCCTTGCATGGTGGCGCAGGCCGGGGCCGCGCCGGTTTCAGACGTCACTGCAATGGGTTCCCTGCCAGGCGACCGCCTATGATGTGTGCCCCGCCACCCGCATTGCGGCGGCGCAGCATCTGCCTTTCATGACACAGCCCCTCACCCCCCTTGATTACCTGAAGAAGATTCTGACCGCGCGCGTGTACGACGTGGCAGTCGAGTCTGACCTGGAGCCCGCCCGCAACCTGAGCCGCCGCCTGCACAACAAGGTGCTGCTCAAGCGCGAAGACCAGCAGCCGGTGTTCAGCTTCAAGCTGCGCGGCGCGTACAACAAGATGGCGCAGCTGTCGCCCGAGCAGCTGGCGCGTGGCGTGATCTGCGCTTCGGCCGGCAACCACGCCCAGGGTGTGGCCATGAGCGCGCACAAACTGGGCACGCGTGCCGTGATCGTGATGCCCACCACCACGCCCCAGCTCAAGATTGACGCGGTGCGCCAGCTCGGAGGTGAGGTGGTGCTGGCGGGCGACAGCTATTCCGATGCGTACGGCCATGCGGTGTTGCTGGAGAAGGAACAGGGGCTGACCTTTGTCCACCCATTTGACGATCCGGATGTGATCGCCGGCCAGGGCACCATCGCCATGGAGATCCTGCGCCAGTTGCAAAGCCTGGGCAGCAACCGGCTCGACGCGGTGTTTGTGGCCATCGGCGGCGGTGGCCTGATATCGGGCGTGGCCAACTACATCAAGGCCGTGCGGCCCGAGATCAAGGTCATCGGCGTGCAGATGAACGACTCGGACGCGATGATCCAGTCCGTCCAGGCGCACGAGCGTGTGACGCTGGCCGACGTGGGGCTGTTCTCGGACGGCACCGCCGTCAAGCTGGTGGGCGAAGAAACCTTCCGCATCGCCCAGGGTCTGGTGGATGACTATGTCACCGTGGACACCGACGCCGTGTGTGCTGCCATCAAGGATGTGTTCGTGGACACGCGCAGCATCGTCGAGCCGGCAGGCGCCCTGGCCGTGGCCGCCATCAAACAGTATGTGGCCACGCACAAGACCAAGGGCGAGACCTATGCCGCCATCCTGTGCGGTGCCAACATGAATTTCGACCGCCTGCGCTTCGTGGCCGAGCGTGCCGAGGTGGGCGAGGAACGCGAGGCGCTGCTGGCCGTCACCATTCCCGAGGAGCGCGGCAGCTTCCGGCGTTTTTGTGAAGTCATCGGCAGCCTGCCAGGCGGTCCGCGCAACGTGACCGAGTTCAACTACCGCATCAGCGATGCCACGCGGGCCCACGTGTTTGTGGGGTTGACCACCCACGGCAAGGGTGAATCCGAAAAACTGGCGCGCAATTTCAGCCGCCACGGCTTCGAGGCACTGGACCTGACGCACGACGAACTGGCCAAGGAGCACCTGCGCCACCTGGTGGGCGGGCATTCCGCGCTGGCGCAAGACGAGCGCCTGCTGCGCTTTGTCTTCCCCGAGCGCCCGGGCGCACTGCTCAAGTTTCTGAGCCTGATGCAGCCCACCTGGAACATCTCGCTGTTCCACTACCGCAACCAGGGCGCCGACTACGGGCGCATCCTGGTCGGCCTGCAGGTGCCCCCGGGCGACGCCGCAGCCTTCAACGCTTTCCTGGCCACGCTGGGCTACCCGTATGTCGAGGAAACGCTGAACCCGGCCTACCAGCTGTTCCTGCAGGCACCACGGGGCGACGCGAAAAAATAACAGTCAAAATGCCTTCTAGCGTATACCCAGTAAGCGCTAACAGCTATTGTTTTTGAATCACCTCATGCAAACCGTGCGCCACTACCTGCTGGCCGTGCAGTTTTTCACGCGCATCCCCGTCACCGGGCGCCTGGCGCAGTGGGTGGGCTACAGCCCGGCCATGCTGCGCGCCAGCAGCGCGCACTTTCCGGGGGTGGGCTGGCTGGTGGCGGGTGTGGCGGCGGGCACCTTCGCTGCGCTGCACCAGGCCCTGGGCCCCGGGCCCGGGGCGCCCTGGGTGGCGGCAGTGTTCTGCACCATCGCCACGGTGTGGGTCACGGGAGGCTTCCACGAAGACGGCCTGGCCGATGTCGCCGACGGCCTGGGCGGCAGCCTGGACCGCGAACGCGCACTGGACATCATGAAGGATTCACGCATCGGCGCCTTTGGGGCCATGGCGCTGGTGCTGGCCCTCCTGGCCAAAATCGGGCTGCTGGCCTTGCTGGGTGCGCACAGCCTGGGCGCGGCCCTGGCGGCGCTGGTCGGGGCGCATGTGGTGTCGCGCTTCTGGCCGTTGCTGCTGATTCGCACCCTGGTGCACGTCGGCGACACCGCACGCTCCAAAAGCAAGCCCCTCGCAGACCAGATCACGGGCGCGGCGCTGGGTGCAGCTGTTTTATGGTGTTTTATGCCGCTAGCCATTGTCTGGCAAGCGCAATCAGCTCTGTTTTTAATAGCATCCTTGCTCATCAGCGCCCTGATCGCAGCCTGGATGGCACGCTGGTTTGCCCGTCGGCTTCAGGGCTTCACGGGCGACTGCCTGGGCGCCACGCAGCAGGTGAGCGAAATCGGTTTTTATCTGGGCGCAGCCCTGTCGCTAGGCCCCTTGGCGCGCTGGGCGGGCGCATGAAATCCCGGCAGCTCTGGGTCGTGCGGCATGCGCAGCCGCTGGTGGCGCCGGGCATCTGCTATGGAGCCCTGGACGTCACCGCAGACCCTGCCGCCACCGCCGAATGCGCCCGGCGCCTGGCTGTGGTTCTTCCTCACGGCCTGTGGGTGCGCCACTCACCACTACAAAGATGTGAGCAGCTTGCGCAAGCCCTGCAAGCCCTGCGGCCCGATTTGGCATCAGACCCCGACGGGCGCCTGGTGGAGATGGACTTCGGCACCTGGGAAGGGCGTGCATGGACCGAGATCGCCCACGCCGACATCGACGCCTGGACGGCCCGCTTTGCCGACCACCGCCCGGGCGGCGGCGAATCGCTGGCATCCATGCTGCGCCGCGTGGCGCACGCGCTACAGGAAGCCCGTGAAACCGCCCACCGGCAGAAGGGCGATGTGCTCTGGATCAGCCACGCCGGCGTGGCGCGCTGCGTGCAATGGCTGCAAGATGGCCGGGCAGCGAACGGTGTGCCGCCCCAAGCCGACCAATGGCCCCTGGAGGCCCCGGCGCCGGGATACTGGTCCTGCTTTGCGCTCGGCCCAGCGCCGCAGCACGGCATCACTTGAGGCGCAATGCGGATGAGCCGCCAGCGCGGGCCAGCGCCGGTGGCAGGCTGGCGGCATGGGAGCCCTCCGCACCACTGAGCTTGAACTGGCTCACCGCCCGCGACAGCCCGCTGGCCTGCTCGCGCAGCGATTCGGACGCCGCCGCAGATTGCTCGACCAGCGCCGCGTTCTGCTGCGTCATCTGATCGAGCTGGCGCACGGCCTGGCTGATCTGGGCGATGTTGTCGCGCTGCTCGGCCGACGAGGCCGTGATTTCGCCAATGATGTCGGACACGCGGCGCACGCTGCCCACGATCTCGGTCATGGTTTCGCCCGCCTGACCGACGAGGCGTGCGCCGTCTTCCACCCGCTCCACCGAGGCGCCGATCAGTGCCTTGATCTCCTTGGCCGCCTCGGCCGAGCGGCCGGCCAGGCTGCGCACTTCGCTGGCCACCACGGCAAAGCCCCGGCCCTGTTCTCCCGCGCGCGCCGCTTCCACAGCGGCATTGAGCGCCAAGATGTTGGTCTGAAAGGCGATGCCATCGATCACGCCGGTGATGTCGGCGATCTTGCGCGAGCTGGTGGTGATCTGGTCCATGGTGCTTACCACCTGGGCCACCACTGCCCCGCCCCGCCCGGCCACCTCGGCCGCAGTACCGGCAAAACGGCTGGCATGGCCAGACGATTCGGCGCTTTGCTGCACCGTGCTGGTGAGCAGGTCCATGGACGAAGCCGTTTCCTCCAGGCTGGCGGCCGTCTGTTCGGTGCGGTGGCTTAGATCATGGTTGCCGCTGGCGATCTCGACGCTGGCGGTGGAGATGTTGCCCGCGGCCTCCTGCACCTGGCGCACCAGGCCGCGCAGCGCCTCCTGCATGCGGCCCATGGCCTCCACGAGCTGGCCCACCTCGTCCCGGTTGTGCACCTGCACATCGTGCGAAAGGTCGCCGCCGGCAATGCGTTCGGCCAGCGAGCGCGCCTGCGCCAGTGAGCGCGTGATGGAGCGCACGCTGAAAAAGGTCAGCGGGATGAGCACCGCCAGCCCCAGGAGCAGCGCCACGCCGATCAGGACCGACATCAGGGCCGTGCGCGATTCCACCCCCTGGCGGGCCTCGTCCATCCGGGTGCGGGCCGTGGCGGCCAGGTCGGAGAACAGTTTGTCGGCCGTCTCCATGTGCTGGCGCAGGCGGTTGGCATAGGCGCCGCCACCCGCACCGTCCAGCTGCGCTCCCTCGATCTGCTCAAAGATGGGGTGGATACCCGTTTCATAGAGTTTGATTTCTTCGAGCGACTTGTCGATGGTTGCGACGAAATCCGCATCGGCGGCCTGCACCTGCCGCACGGCGGCCACGCTCTTGCGCAGGTCGGCCAGCGTGGCAGCCCAGCGCTCACGCAGCGTCGAGACTTCGACGCTGTTGTTGTAGTTGATGATGATGTCCTTCTCGATGCGGCGCAGGTCGCCCAGGACAGTACGCAGCTCGGACATGTCGGTGAGGGTCTGCACACGCTGTGAAAACAGCTCCTGCAGCGTTGCGCGCGTGCGGTCAAGGGCCACGTAGCCCATTCCCCCGATCACGATCAGCAGCACCAGAGAAAAAATCGTGCCGAAATACAGACGTGCACGGATCGACAGACGGCCCAGAGCGTTCATGGCTCCCCTTCCTCAGTTTGATTCCTCAGGCATCAGCCATTTACGCCCTGCCCCCTCCTGCGGCCTTGTGGGCTGCATTTGGATACGAATATACGCGAGGGGAATCTCCGCTCCCACAGGGTATGTACCGCCCAGCGCGGGGCTTGCGCCCGCGCGGGCGGCGGTGTAACGCGGACAGAATGCGCTCAGTCGGCCGGGTGCAGCGGCACATAAAAGCTGCCGCCCGCCCGCTGAAATTCTTGCGCCTTGACCGCCATGCCCTGCTGCAGTGCATCGGCTTCCGCCAGCCCTTTTTGCGCGGCAAATTCGCGCACCTCCTGCGTGATCTTCATGGAGCAGAACTTGGGCCCGCACATGGAGCAAAAATGCGCCACCTTGGCGCTGTCCTTGGGCAGCGTCTCGTCGTGGTATTCCTGCGCGGTCTCCGGGTCCAGGCCCAGGTTGAACTGGTCCTGCCAGCGGAAATCGAAACGCGCCTGGCTCAGGGCATCGTCACGCGAGCGAGCGCCCGGGTGGCCCTTGGCCACGTCGGCGGCGTGCGCGGCGATCTTGTAGGCAATGATGCCCTGCTTCACGTCGTCGCGGTCGGGCAGGCCCAGGTGCTCCTTGGGCGTCACGTAGCACAGCATGGCCGTGCCCATCCAGCCGATCATGGCCGCGCCGATGGCGCTGGCGATGTGGTCGTACCCCGGCGCGATGTCGATGGTCAGCGGGCCCAGGGTGTAGAACGGCGCTTCGTGGCAAGTCTTGAGCTGCTCGGTCATGTTGGCCTGGATCATGTGCATGGGCACATGGCCAGGGCCTTCGATCATGGTCTGCACGTCGTGCTTCCAGGCCACCTGGGTCAGTTCGCCCAGCGTGTGCAGCTCGGCAAACTGCGCCTCGTCGTTGGCGTCGGACGCGCACCCGGGGCGCAGGCCGTCACCCAGGCTGAAGGCTACGTCATACGCCTTCATGATGTCGCAGATGTCCTCGAAGTGCTCGTACAAAAAGCTCTCGCGGTGGTGCGCCATGCACCACTTGGCCATGATGGAGCCGCCACGCGAGACGATGCCCGTGCGCCGCGCCGCCGTGAGGTGGATGTACGCCAGGCGCACGCCCGCGTGGATGGTGAAGTAGTCCACGCCCTGCTCGGCCTGCTCGATCAGGGTGTCGCGGAAGATTTCCCAGGTCAGGTCCTCGGCGATGCTGCCCACCTTCTCCAGCGCCTGGTAGATCGGCACGGTG
>JANJVG010000198.1 GCA_024710165.1 Burkholderiaceae bacterium | reverse complement strand
AGCGCGATTTTTGGCAAGCCCGACTACCGGGGTGTGATCGACGCGATGCGCGTTGCGCTGGCCTGAGCGCATGCGTCCAGGTTTTGTGATCCCGGCTGCCTTCGACGCCGCCATCATCGACCTCGATGGCACCATGGTCGACACCCTCGGTGACTTTGCCGAGGCACTGAACCGCATGCTGCGCGATCTGGAGTTGCCGCCCATTGAGGCCCAGCAAATCGAGCGCATGGTGGGCAAGGGTTCTGAACACCTGCTGCGTTCAGTGCTCAATCACGTTCTGGCGCAAGCAGGACAAGCGCCGAAAGCTATGGAAATGGAAGCGCTTTATGCCCGGGCGTGGCCCAGCTACCAGCGGCACTACCTGGCCATCAATGGGCAGTTTGCGAGCGTCTACCCCGGTGTCGTGCAAGGGCTTCGGGCGCTGCGCGCTGCGGGCCTGCGGCTGGCCTGCCTGACGAACAAGCCCACGGCCTTTGCTTTACCGCTGCTGCGCGCCAAGGGGCTGGATGGCTTTTTCGAGCAGGTGTTTGGCGGGGATGCCTTCGAGCGCAAGAAGCCCGACCCGCTCCCCCTGCGTAAAACCTGCGAAGCCCTGGGTACCCTGACCGCGCGCACCTTGATGGTGGGCGACTCGAGCAACGACGCGCAGGCAGCCCGCGCTGCCGGGTGCCCGGTGGTGCTGGTCACCTACGGCTACAACCATGGCCAGCCGGCCCGTGCCGTGGATGCCGATGGCTGGGTGGACGCGCTGGACGAGCTGGTGCTGCCTGCGGCTTGACACCCCCACCGGCGGGTCTCTGCCCGCGGTTGCCGCAGTAGTGAGGCACGCCCCCTGTCAGTGTCAGCGTGAGGGCCGCGCCAGGTTTCAGGCCCTGTGGTTGCCCAGCTGGCGCTGCGCGGTGTTCGAAGCCAGTGCGCGGGCCTGGGGCCCCGGTACGCTGGCACGTGCCGAGGCATCCTGCATGCGCGACCGTGCGGCGGCGCTGCTGCCCGTGCCGGTGTGGAACACCGACATGGCTTCGACCAGCTGCGCTGCCTGGTTGCGCAGGCTGTCGGCGGCGGCGGCGCTTTCTTCCACCAGAGCGGCATTCTGCTGGGTGGCCTGGTCCATCTGCGTGATGGCTTCGCCCACCTGGGCCACGCCCGTGCTTTGCTCGCTGCTGGCAGCGCTGATCTCGCCCATGATGTCGGTCACGCGGCGGATGGCCTGCACCACTTCGGTCATGGTGGCTCCGGCGCGGTCGACCAGGGCTGAGCCTGCTTCGACCCGCTCCACGCTGGTGCCGATGAGCGCCTTGATTTCCTTGGCGGCTTCGGCGCTGCGCTGTGCCAGGTTGCGCACCTCGCTGGCCACCACGGCAAAGCCCCGGCCTTGTTCGCCCGCGCGGGCGGCCTCGACAGCGGCGTTGAGCGCCAGGATGTTGGTCTGGAATGCAATGCCGTCGATCACGCTGATGATGTCGGCGATCTTGCGGCTGCTGTCGTTGATGCCCTTCATGGTCTGCACCACCTGGGCCACCACGTCGCCGCCCTGGGCTGCCACGGTGGAGGCACTCATGGCCAGCTGGTTGGCCTGGCGGGCGTTGTCGGCGTTCTGGCGCACGGTCGAGCCCAGCTGCTCCATCGAGGCCGAGGTCTGTTCCAGCGCGCTGGCCTGTTGCTCGGTGCGGGCCGACAGATCGTTGTTGCCATGGGCGATTTCAGCACTGGCCGTGGCTACGCCCTCGGCGTTGCGACGCACGTTGCTGACGATGCTGGCCAGCTTGCCCTGCATGGCTGCCAGAGCGTTGAGCAACTGGCCCGGTTCGTCGGTGGCCTGGGTTTCCAGGGCCTGGGTGAGGTCGCCATCGGCAATTTTTTCTGCGGCCAGCCGGCTTTGCTGGACGGGCTTGACAATGGAGCGGGTGACGAGCAGTGCCAGCAAGGCCCCCACCACGATGGCCACCACGGCGCCGGCGCCCAGCAGCATCTGACTGGCGCTGGCCAGGGTGGAGGTATCGCGCTGGCTCTCATCGAGCTGCTCGGCCATGAAGCTGCGCAGTTCTTCGAGCGCGCGAAGGTATTTGTCGGCCAGGGGGCGCAGGTCGTTGTCGACCATGGTGGGCACGTTGGGTTCGCCACCACGGTGCAGCTCGCGGATTTCGGTGAGTTTGCCGCTGTAGGCGGTGCGAGCGGCGGCAATGCTGGCCAGCATGGCTTTGCCCTTGTCGCTTTGCACCAGCTCCTCGATGCGTTTGGCCTTGGCCTCGGAGGCGGTGTTGGTGGCCTGGGTGTCCGTGGTGAGCTTTTCCATGTAGCCAGGGTCGATGGCCTTGAGGAAGGCCTCGGTGCGCACCCAGTTCAGGCGGATGTCGGCGGCCCAGTCGTCCACCAGGGTGCGCTGCTCGATTTCGCGCGTGGCCACACGTTCGCTGGCGTCCTTGAGGGCGTCGATGCGCCAGATGCCGGTTAGTGCAATCAGCGCGGTAATGAGCAGGATGAGGCCAAAACCCAGACCCAGACGGAGGCCGACGCGGAGCTTGCTGATATTCATGGTGATTTCGTACGCAGAGAAAGGAGAAGGCGAGAGGGCGGTGCGTCAGGCCGCCAGGGCCCGCTTGGTGGCGGGCGTGTGCACATGGGTCGGGTAGGGCGCATGCAGACGGAAAGGAGCGTATCGCAGGGCTGTGGTCGGTGGTACCGTGGCGAACCCCGCTCTTGTCGAGCAGGTGACAGCCCCTGCATGCGGGCGGCGCCCAGGTGCGGGGCGGCGGCACGGGGCCGTGTCAGGGTTTGCTTTTGCCCAGCAAAGCATCCTTGAGGTTCCAGTCGGCCGGCTTGTTGCCCAGCCAGATGCCCATCAGGGCGTTGAAGAATTCTGGTTCCTTGAACGGCTCACCCTGTACCTTGCCCTTGACGGCAATGACGGTCCCGGTTCCCGGAACCCAGTCGATCGTGAACGAGTCGCCGGGCAGAAGCTTCTTGTGGTCGGAAAAAATCTGGCTCATGCGCAGCACACCCGGGATGAGCTTGGAAAACGAGGCTTTGTCCATGTTGTCTTCCATGCCGCGCGAGAACAGCTTGCCCAGCTCACCCGAGTCGATCTCACGCAGCATGGTGATGGACAGCCGCTTGGGGCCGCGCAAGGCCATCACCTCCTGCGAAGAATCGGCGGGCTTTTCAAGATAAAGCCCTGCCGTGTAAACCTTGAAGACGGCCTTGTAGCGGATGCCCGCTCCATTGAGCTGGAGCTTGGTGCCGTGCAGCTCGAGGGACTCGCTGTACTTCACATCGGCCACGGTGACGTTTTGCGCCAGGGCGCTTGTGGTCACCATCATCGCTGCGAAAGCCAGGATGGCGTGTCTGCGCGGGGTGTTCATGCGGATCTCCTGAAATAGAACGATCGTTCGATTTCTATTGTTGCAAAGTGTTTCGATCGACGCATCAGGGTTTGCGATAGGTTTCCTGCCCTTGAACTGCGTCACAGCCCATGCCGTTCGGTGGCGGGCGCATTTGCTACACTTTGGATATGTTCATTCACCGCGTGTTCATCACAGGTCGCAGCGACCGGGGAGCCTGGCCCTGGCGTAAGCCTGTCTGCCTGAACACCTGAAGGCACCCGGGACGACCCCGGCGTGCGCCCTCGGCCTCTTCGGCCCACCCATGAACTGCAGCGCGCCACCCTTCTCCGGCCTGCGCGCTGCCCGAGCAGGGAGTCTCCCCCGTGATCACCGAACTTGAATTCAAAAGCCTGGCCCGTGAAGGCTACAACCGCATTCCGCTCATGGCGGAAGCTTTTGCCGACCTCGAAACCCCGCTGTCGCTCTATTTGAAGCTGGCCCACAGCAAGGACGGCGGCAAATACAGCTTCCTGCTCGAATCCGTCGTGGGCGGCGAGCGCTTTGGTCGCTACAGCTTCATCGGCCTGCCCGCGCGCACCCTGCTGCGATCGCGTGGTTTTGGCGCCGCCGCCGTCACCGAGGTAGTGACCGACGGCCAGGTGGTGGAAAGCGCGGGCGGCAACCCGCTGGACTTCGTGGCCGCCTACCAGCAGCGCTTCAAGGTGGCGCTGCGTCCCGGCCTGCCGCGTTTTTGCGGCGGCCTGGCCGGCTACTTCGGCTACGACGCGGTGCGCCACATCGAGAAGAAGCTGGAGAACAGCTGCCCGCCCGACACCCTGGGCATGCCCGACATCCTGCTGCTCCAGTGCGAGGAGCTGGCTGTCATCGACAACCTCTCGGGCAAGCTCTACCTCATCGTTTACGCCGACCCGGCGCGCCCTGAGGCCTACAGCAACGCCAAGAAGCGCCTGCGCGAACTGCGCGAGCAGCTCAAGTATTCGGTCAGCGCGCCGCAGGTGCAGGCCACGCAGGGCTACCCGGCGCAGCGTGACTTCGCCAAGCAGGACTACCTGGCTGCCGTCGAGCGCGCCAAGGAACTGATTGCCGCGGGCGACTTCATGCAGGTGCAAGTGGGGCAGCGCATCCACAAGCGCTACACCGAGTCGCCGTTGTCGCTGTACCGCGCGCTGCGTTCGCTCAACCCCTCGCCCTACATGTACTACTACCACTTCGGCGACAGCCATGTGGTGGGCGCCAGCCCCGAGATCCTGGTGCGCCAGGAGAGCACGCCCGAGGGGCAAAAAGTGACCATCCGCCCCCTGGCCGGCACCCGTCCGCGCGGCGCCACGCCCGAGCTGGACAAGGCGGCCGAGGTGGAACTGGTGAACGACCCGAAGGAGCGCGCCGAGCATGTGATGCTCATCGACCTGGCGCGCAACGACATCGGCCGCATCGCCAAGACCGGCAGCGTGAAGGTGACTGAGGCCTTCTGCGTCGAGCGCTACAGCCACGTCATGCACATCGTGAGCAACGTCGAGGGCATCCTCAACGACGGCATGACCAGCATGGACGTGCTCAAGGCCACCTTCCCGGCGGGCACGCTCACCGGTGCGCCCAAGGTGCATGCGATGGAGCTGATCGACCAGTTGGAACCCACCAAGCGCGGCCTGTACGGCGGCGCCTGCGGGTATCTGAGCTATGCCGGCGACATGGACATGGCCATTGCCATCCGCACCGCCATCGTCAAGGACGGCACGCTCTACGTGCAGGCCGCCGCTGGCGTCGTGGCCGACTCGGTGCCCGAGCTGGAGTGGAAGGAAACCGAACACAAGGCCCGCGCCCTGCTGCGTGCCGCCGAACTGGTAGAGGAAGGACTGGAATGACCCGCGCGATCGACAACACCCAGCACTGCACGACCATGGATGACGTGCGCCGCCACATCGACGCGCTCGACGACGTGCTGGTGCCCCTGCTGGTGACGCGCGGCGGCTACATGACGCAGGCCGCGCGCATCAAGAAGGACGCCACCCAGGTGCGCGACGAGGAGCGCATCGAGGCCATCGTGGCGCGCGTGCGCGCGCGCACGCTAAAGGAAGGCGGTGAGCCCGACATGATCGAAGCCATCTACCGCAGCATGATGGAGGCCTACATCGCCTTCGAACACCGCGAGTTTGCGCGTCTGCGCACGCCTTCGGAAGGGAGCCAGCCATGAAGCTCTTGATGATCGACAACTACGACAGCTTCACTTACAACATCGTCCAGTACTTCGGCGAGCTGGGCGCGGAGGTGGAGGTGTTCCGCAACGACGAGATCACCCTCGAGGGCGTGGCCGCGCGTTCGCCCGACCGGCTGGTGGTCTCGCCCGGCCCCTGCTCGCCCGCCGAGGCCGGCATCTCGGTGGCGGCCATCCAGCACTTCGCCGGAAAGCTGCCCATCCTGGGCGTGTGCCTGGGGCACCAGAGCATTGGCGCGGCCTTTGGCGGCAAGATCATCCGCGCGCAGCAGCTCATGCACGGCAAGACCAGCGTGATCACCACCACGCAGAAGGGCGTGTTCGCCGGGCTGCCTGAAAAGTTCACGGTGAACCGCTACCACTCACTGGCTATTGAACGAGAGAGCTGCCCCGAGGTGCTGGAGATCACCGCCTGGACCGATGACGGCGAGATCATGGGCGTGCGCCACAAGGAGCTGCCGATTGAGGGGGTGCAGTTTCACCCCGAGAGCATCCTCACCGAGCACGGCCACGCCATGCTGCGCAACTTCCTGGAGCAGCGCGCGTGATCATCGAGCCGCAGCAACTGCTGGTGTTCATCGCCGCAGGCTGGCTGCTCAACCTCACGCCGGGGCCGGATGTGCTCTATATCGTGACCCACGCGCTGCGCTCGGGTGCGCGCGCCGGGCTGGTGGCGGGGCTGGGCATCACGGCCGGCTGCTTTGTCCACGTCTTTGCGGCCGCTGTCGGCGTGGGGGCGCTGCTCGCGGCGTCGGCCACTGCGTTCACCGTGCTCAAGTGGGTAGGCGCCGCCTACCTGCTGTGGATGGGCGTGCGCATGCTGTTCTCGCGCGCCGGGGGCGGCAACGGTGCTGCGATGGCGGCAGCGCAGTCTGCCCCGCCCGCGGCGGCATCGCTGCGCAGCGTGTTCCTCGGCGGCTTCTGGACCAACGTGCTCAACCCCAAGGTGGCTCTGTTCTTCCTCGCCTTTGTTCCGCAGTTCATCGCACCGGGGACCGACAACAAGGCGCTGGCTTTTGTGCTGCTGGGTGTTCTGTTCAATGTGAACGCCATTCCGGTGAACGCGGGCTGGGCGCTGGCCGCGTCCTGGATGGCGCGGCGCGCTACGGTGATCCAGCGCGGGTTGCACTGGCTCGACCGCGTGGCGGGCGCCATGTTCATCGGCTTCGGACTCAAGCTTGCGCTGACCGACAGGCCGGTCTCCTGATCCTTTTCCCTGCGGAGAAATTTTCATGCCCATCACCCCCCAGGAAGCGCTGCAGCGCACCATCGAGCACCGCGAAATCTTTCATGACGAAATGCTGCACCTGATGCGCATGATCATGCAAGGCGAGCTCTCGCCCGTCATGACGGCGTCCATCATCACCGGCCTGCGCGTGAAGAAAGAGACCATCGGCGAGATCACCGCCGCCGCGCAGGTCATGCGCGAGTTCTCCACCAAGGTGCATGTCCAGGACGCCGCCCACATGGTGGACATTGTGGGCACGGGCGGGGACGGCGCCAACACTTTCAATATTTCCACCTGTTCCATGTTTGTGGCGGCGGCCGCAGGCGCCAAGGTGAGCAAGCACGGCGGGCGTGGGGTGTCGAGCAAGAGCGGCAGTGCCGACGTGATGGAGGCCCTGGGCATCCACATCAATCTCCAGCCCGAGCAGATCGCCCAGTGCATTGCCGAGGTGGGCATCGGTTTCATGTTCGCGCCCAACCACCACCCCGCCATGAAGAACGTGGCGCCGGTGCGCAAGGAACTGGGCGTGCGCACCATCTTCAACATCCTGGGCCCCCTCACCAACCCGGCCGGCGCGCCCAATATCCTCATGGGCGTGTTCCACCCCGACCTCGTGGGCATCCAGGTGCGCGCGCTGCAGCGCCTGGGCGCCGAGCACGCCGTGGTGGTGTACGGCCGCGACGGAATGGACGAGGTGAGCCTGGGCGCGGCCACGCTGGTGGGCGAGCTGAAGAACGGTGAAATCAGCGAGTACGAGATCCACCCCGAAGACTTCGGCCTGCAGATGGCCAGCAACCGCGCACTGAAGGTGGAAACGCCCGAGCAGTCGCGCGAGATGCTGCTGGGTGTGCTCAAGGGCGAGGCGGGTGCGGCGCGCGAGATCGTGTGCCTGAACGCCGGTGTGGCGCTCTACGCTGCCAACGTGGCGGCCACCATCCCGGAAGGCATCGACAAGGCGCGCGCCGCCATCGACGCGGGCGCCGCGCTGGCCAAGCTGGAGCAGCTCGTCACGCGCACGCACGCACTCGCTGCGTAATTCGGCGAACGGACCATGTGGCAAGACCCCGGCCTGTGGATCGCGCTGGGCATCTCGGCGCTGTTCGTCGTGGTGGGGTTCGCCATGCACCGCGTTTTCGTCAAAATTTTGAAGCAGCCCCCCAACGGGGCCGACAAGGCACCTCCCCATGAGTGACATCCTGAACAAAATCGTCGCCGTCAAACACGAAGAAGTCGCCGCTGCCCAAAAGCGTCTGCCCCTGGCCACCATTCGCCAGGACGCCGAGAGCCGCGTGCTCACGCGCGACTTCGAGGGCGCGCTGCGCGCGAAGATCGCCCAAGGCCAGGCGGCCGTGATCGCCGAGATCAAGAAGGCCAGCCCGAGCAAGGGCGTGATCCGGGCCGACTTTATCCCCGCCGACATCGCGCAGAGCTACGCCGAGGGCGACGGCACCGTCAGCGCGGCCTGCCTCTCGGTGCTGACCGACAAGCAGTTCTTTCAGGGCAGCGTGGACTACCTCAAGCAGGCGCGCGCCAGCTGCCAGCTGCCCGTGCTGCGCAAGGACTTCCTCGTGGACCCGTACCAGGTGTACGAGGCCCGCGCCATGGGCGCCGACGCCATCCTGCTGATCGCCGCCTGCCTGGACGATGCGCAGATGCAGGATTTCGAGGCCATCGCCCGCGGCCTGGACATGGCCGTGCTGGTGGAGGTGCACGACCGCGCCGAGCTGGAGCGCGTCCTGAAGCTCAAGACCCCGCTGGTCGGCATCAACAACCGCAACCTGCGCACCTTCGAGGTCACGCTCGACACCACGCTGGGCATGCTCAAGGACGTGCCATCCGACCGCCTGCTGGTCACCGAGTCGGGCATCCTCAAGCCTGCGGACGTGAAGACCCTGCGCGACGCCGGCGTGCACGCCTTCCTCGTGGGCGAGGCCTTCATGCGCGCCCCCGAGCCCGGCCTGGAACTGGCCCAGCTCTTTGCTTGATTCTCAAAATTAATAGCTGCTCGCGCTTGCTGGATAAGCGCTGGAGGCCATTTTGACCATGAATGACCCGCAGGGCATACCCACACAGCTGCAAAGCGCCAACCCGGCCGACTGGCCCGTGGCACCGGGCTGGCAGCCGCTGGTGCAGGATTTTTTTGCCAGCGCGGCGGGCCGCAAGCTGTTGACTTTTCTGCAGGCGCGGCTCGATGCCGGGGCCGTCATCTTTCCGCCACGCCCCCTGCGTGCGCTGGAACTCACGCCGCCCGAAGAGGTGCGCGTGGTCATTCTGGGACAAGACCCGTACCACGGCCGGGGACAGGCCGAGGGGCTGGCGTTCTCGGTGGCGCCCGGCGTGGCGCTGCCGCCGTCGCTGCGCAACATCTTCAAGGAGCTGCAGCGCGACCTGGGCACGCCGCCACCCGCGTTTCCGCTGCCCGGGGGCAGCCTGGTGAAATGGGCCACGAACGGCGTGCTGCTGCTCAACACCACGCTCACCGTGGAAGAGGGCCAGCCCGCCAGCCATGCCGGGCAGGGCTGGGAGCTGCTCACCGACGCCGTCATCCGCCATGTCGCCCAGGGCCAGCGGCCCGTGGTCTTCATGCTCTGGGGCTCGCACGCGCAAGCGAAGCGCGCCGTCATTCCGCAGGACCGGGGGCACCTGGTGCTCACGGCCAACCACCCCTCGCCGCTGTCGGCGCTGCGCCCGCCCGTGCCCTTCATCGGCTGCGGGCATTTCGGCCAGGCGCGGGTGTTCCGGCAGGCGCACGAGGCGCCAGATGCTATTGAATAAATAGCTGCTGGCGCTTATCCTTCAAGGGCTGAAGGCTGTTTTTGCTTCAAGTCCTGGCGTTCCAGCAGCATGGCATCGCCATAGCTGAAAAAGCGGTACTGCTGCGCGATGGCGTGCTGGTACAGCGCCATCACCGGCTCGTACCCCGCGAAGGCGCTCACCAGCATCATCAGCGTGCTCTTGGGCAGGTGGAAGTTGGTCAGCAGCAGGTCCACCACCTGGAAGCGGAAGCCCGGCGTGATGAAGATATTGGTGTCGCCGCTGGCCTGGCCCGAGCGCGCCCACGATTCGAGCGTGCGCACCGTGGTCGTGCCCACGGCCACCACGCGGCCGCCGCGCTGGCGGCAGCGCTCCAGCGCGGCGAGCGTGGCCAGGGGCACTTCGTACCACTCGCTGTGCATCTGGTGCTCGGCCAGGTTCTCGGTCTTCACGGGCTGGAAGGTGCCCGCGCCCACGTGCAGCGTGACGCCGGCGCGCGCTATGCCGCGCGCCGCCAGCTCGGCCAGAACGGCGTCGTCGAAATGCAGTGCAGCCGTGGGTGCGGCCACGGCGCCGGGGGCGCGTGCGAACACGGTCTGGTAGCGCTGGCTGTCCTGGGCGGCGTTGGGGTCGGCGCCGGTGTGCTGCTGGCGTTCGATGTAGGGTGGCAGCGGCAGGTGGCCGTGGCGCTCCATGAGCTCCCAGGGGCTCTCGCCCGCGGGGCCGCGCAGGGCCAGGCGAAACAGCGGGCCGTCCGCATCCGGGTAGCGGCCGAGCAGCGTGGCGTCGAACCCGCCCGCGGCCGCGCCGCCGGCCAGGTGGAGCGTGGCGCCGGGCAGCGGCTTCTTGCTGACCTTCATGTGCGCCACGACCTCGTTGCCGGTGAGCACGCGCTCGATCAGCAGTTCCAGCTTGCCGCCGCTGGCCTTCTCGCCGAACACGCGGGCCTTGACCACGCGCGTGTCGTTGAACACCAGCAGATCGCCCGGCTGCAGCAGGTCGGGCAGTTCGCGGAAGATGCGGTCGGTGGGCGGGTCGGTGCGCCCGTCCAGCAGGCGCGAGCCGCTGCGCTGGGGGGCCGGGTGCTGGGCGATGAGCAGCTCGGGCAGCTCGAAGTCGAAGTCGCTCAGGGTGAAGGTGCGGGGTGCGGTGGAGGCAGAGGACATGCGGGGCTTGAGGGCCGGACGGGCCCGTTCCAAGGCAGAAAGACAAGCCCGCGATTCTCGCAAAGATGCCGCCGCCGTGCAGCGCGTTGGTGCACCTCGGGCGCTACCAGCGAGGGTCGGGCAGGTCGGACCAGAGTTGCGCGAGGTCGGGGAACTGCCAGCGCGCCGGGTCCTCGCGCGCGATGATCTTGTCGCGGCAGTCGGGCTCGGACAGGTCCACCACCTCGGGGGGGATGCGCAGATCGGATCGGGTGGAGTAGAAGACCCTCACGCGCGGCGCGATCAGCTTGCCCGGCGACTGCTCGGTCACCACACCCAGGCGGCCCGAGGCGAGGCGCACCAGCGAGCCCACGGGGTAGATGCCGATGCTCTTGACGAAGGCCTGGAACAGCCGGCTGTCAAAGTGGTCGCGGGTCCATTCCGCCATGCGGCGCAGCGACTCTGAGGGGTCCCAGCCGCGCTTGTAGGGCCGGTCCGACGTGATGGCGTCGTACACGTCGCAGATGGCGGCCATGCGTGCCAGCGTGCTGATTTGCTCGCCCGGCAGGCGGTGGGGGTACCCCGTGCCGTCCATCTTCTCGTGGTGGTGCAGGCACGCGTCCAGCACGGGCTCGGGCAGGTCGG
>JANJVG010000183.1 GCA_024710165.1 Burkholderiaceae bacterium | reverse complement strand
GGTGGATGTGGCTGTTCATCATCACGCTGGTATTCGGTGCTGGCTATCTGGCTGCCTATCCCGGATTGGGGACCTTTAAGGGTAAGTTGGGCTGGACGCAGCTGGGCGAGTACCAAGCCGAAGTGGACAAGGCTAACGCAGAGTTGCAGCCCCTGTATGCGCGGTTCGAGGCCATGCAGCCCCAAGAGATGGCGGCCGACACAGCGGCCATGGCAATTGGTGAGCGTCTGTTTATGAACAACTGCGCGCAGTGTCATGGTTCCGATGCCCGCGGCAGCAAGGGCTTCCCCAACCTGGCCGACGGTGACTGGCTGCACGGCGGTGCGCCTGATCAGATCCAGAAGACCATCCACGATGGGCGCATTGGCGTCATGCCTCCCATGGCGGCCGCCGTGGGCTCGCCGGAAGATGTGCGCAACCTCGCCCACTATGTCCTGAGCCTGTCGGGAAGCCCGCATGACTCCCTGAAGGCGTCTCTGGGCAAGTCGAAGTTCACTGCGTGCGCTGCATGCCACGGGATGGACGGCAAGGGCAATGTGGCCCTGGGTGCCCCTAATCTGACGGATGACATCTGGCTGCATGGCTGGGGCGAAGCTGCCATCACCGCTATGATCAACAATGGCAAGACCAACGAGATGCCTGCCCAAACGGGCAAGTTGACCGATGCACAGATCAAGGTGTTGACGGCATACGTCTGGGGTTTGTCCAATAAGGCCGGCGCCCCGCGCTGATGCTCCCTGTGCGGCCGGCTCCCCGTCGAGGGGCGCCGGCCGTTTTGCGTTTTGGAAGTTGCACTTCCTTTTTGAGATTCCACCATGAAGCCAGCCGAAGGTCAGCCCCGTAAGGTGATTCCTATCACGCCAGTGGGGGCCGAAAGTTCGCAGACCGAGGTCATTTCGCTCTATGAGGCGCAAAAGAAAATCTATCCACGCTCGATAAGTGGAGTGTTCGCACGTTGGCGTTGGGCGATGGTGTTTCTGACACAGCTGGTTTTCTATGGCCTGCCATGGCTGGAGTGGGGGCAGCGCCAGATGGTGCTCTTTGACCTCGGAGCACGCCGTTTCTATATTTTTGGTTTGGTGCTTTACCCGCAGGACTTCATTTATCTGACGGGTTTGCTGATTATTTCCGCGCTGTCGCTTTTTCTGTTTACCGCAGTGGCGGGACGCCTGTGGTGCGGCTTCTCCTGTCCCCAGACCGTATACACGGAAATGTTCATGTGGATCGAGCACAAAGTCGAAGGCGACCGCAGTGCCCGTATGCGCCTGGACAATGGTCCGTGGACATTTGAGAAGATCTGGAAAAAATCTGTCAAGCAAGCCATTTGGATTGCGGTCGCGTTCTGGACCGGCTTCACCTTCGTGGGCTATTTCGTTCCGATTCGCGAGCTGGGGGGAGAGTTGCTGGCCCTGCAAGGGGGGTGGCAGATATTCTGGGTGATCTTCTATGGGTTGGCCACGTACGGCAACGCAGGATTCCTGCGCGAGCAGGTGTGCAAATACATGTGCCCGTATGCACGCTTTCAAAGCGCCATGTTCGACAAGGACACGCTGATCGTCACGTACGACCCGGTGCGCGGCGAACCGCGCAGCCCGCGCAGGAAAGACATGGACACCCAGGGGCTGGGCGACTGCATCGACTGCAGCCTGTGCGTGCAGGTCTGCCCCACCGGCATCGACATCCGCAAGGGCCTGCAGTACGAATGCATCGGCTGCGGCCTGTGCGTGGACGCGTGCAACTCCGTCATGGACAAGGTGCAGTCGCCGCGCGGCCTGATCCGCTACTCCACGCAGAACGCGGTGGCCAGCCGCTGGAGCCCGGCGCAGATCGTGCGGCGCGTGCTGCGCCCCCGGGTGCTGGTCTATACCGCCCTGCTGCTGGCGCTGTGCGCCACCATGCTCATCAGCCTGGTCACGCGCACCCCGCTGAAGGTGGACGTGGTGCGCGACCGTGCGGCGCTCTCGCGCATCGTCGCTGGCGGCAAACTGGAGAACGTGTACCGCCTGCAGATCATGAATGCCACCGAGGGGCCGCAGCGCTACCGCATCACGGCGCGCGGCCTGCCCGGGCTGGCGGTGACCTCGGAGGCCGAGGTCGACATCGGCCCGGCCGAATCCCGCTGGGTGGTGGCGCAACTGCAAATTCCGTTCGGCTCGGCAGCACCGGGCTCGCACCCGGTGTACTTTGAAGTGCAGGCCCTGGGCGGTACGGTTGCCCACGTGAGCGAGAAAACAGTGTTCCTGGTGCCGCGCTGAAAGCGGCATGCGGGGCCTGTGGGGCTGCCCCACCGCAGAGAGTCTGTGCGTGGAGAATTTGTGCATCAAATAAGCCACAAGCCCTTTTACAGCAAGCGCATGTAGCTATTATTTTAATAGCTATTGCACTGCACAGCGCGCGCTCGGACTGGTGGCTCCGCTGGACGCTGGGGCCCGGGGTTGCCTCCGGGGTCTGGACGGGGCGGCGGGTGGAAAGCGTGTCATGGGCTGACACCTTGCGGGCCTTGCGGGCGCATGAGGCCATTGATCGAAGCAGGTTTGCCGCCATCAGAAGCGGCCGGTCCGGCCGGCCTTCTCCTGCACATGGCACCCGTGACCGCAGTGATGGCTCCCCGTATGATGGGCGGCGTTTCTTTCATCACCTCCATCGGTTGCACCCCTGCTGTGTCCCAAGCGTACAAGGCCCTTTCAACAGACGGCATCGCCCCACATGTCTTTGGCGCCATGCTGGACGCGATTGATGACATCGTTTTCGCCGTATCCGTTCCGGATTTCCGGCTTGTGTGGGCGAACGAGAGTACGACGGCCTACTTTCAGCAACTGCGCGGTGTGGCAGAGCCCCTCGGCAAGATGGCGCATGACCTGGCTTACGACAGTCAGCGTGCACGCCTGTTTGAGCACTGGTTTGTCCAGGCGGTCAACCAAGGCTGCCTGGAAGTGCCGTACAGCAGCCCGCCTGACAAGCGTCTGTGGAGGCTGCGGTTTCGTTCCGTCGTGAGTTCAGGCGTCTGTATCGCTGTGGTCGTCAATGGCCGGGAGCTGACCGCCGAAGAAAAAGCCCGGAGAGCGGCCATCGAGAGTGAGAGCATGTACCGCTCCCTGTTCAAATGCATGGGGGTGGGGGCGGTTTTTCAGGCATCGGATGGGCGCATCATCGCGGTCAACCATGCGGCTGAAGTGATCGAAGGCCGGACCGAAGCGCAGATGAAAGGTTTGACTTCGGATGCCCTGGACTGGAACGCCGTGAAAGATGACGGTACTCCGTTTCCGGGCCTGGAGCACCCGTCCATGGTGACGCTGCGAACCGGCAAGCCCCAGTCCAACGTGATCATGGGCATCGACCGCCCTGGTGGTGAAAAGCGCTGGATCAGCATCAACTCGGAGCCCGTCGTCCAGCAGGGGGGCGAGGGCGCCCATGCGGTGGTGTCCACCTTTCATGACATCACTGAACGCCGGCAGCTCGAGGCAGATCTTGCCGCCTCCGTCGACTTGCTCCGGAAATTGACCGAGCGGGTTCCAGGGGTCGTTTATCAGTTTGTGATGTCACCCGACGGCAGGCAGCGCATACCCTACGCAAGCGATCACGCATGGACCTTGATGGAACTCAAACCTCAAGACGTGCAGGCGGATGTGCAGGTTTTTTTTGATCGTGTGCACCCGGATGATCTGCCCACGCTCATGCAGTCCATTCAGGCCTCCGCAAAAACCATGACCCTGTGGCACCACGAGTTCAGGGTGGTTTTGCCAAGCAATGGCAAGACCGTCTGGCTCGGCGGAGAGGCCATGCCGGAGCCCACGGAGGATGGGGGAATTGTGTGGCATGGCATCACGCGCGACATCTCGGAGGTCAAGGCCCATGTGGAACACTTGTTTCGCCTCGGCCATCTGGATGAGGGCACCGGGCTGCCCAACCGGCGGTATTTGAACAACACCTTGGGCACAACGCTACAGGCCGTGGCAAGGGCTGGCGGGGTGGGTGCCTTCATTCAGGTGGACCTGGATGAGTTCAGCCAGGTCAATGATGCCCTGGGGCACATGGCAGGCGACGAGATCTTGCGCGTGCTGGCCCAGCGTTTGAACGCAGGCCTGGCCGACAATTGCTTCGTCGCCCGGCTGGGCGGCGACGAATTTGCTGTTCTCTACCAGACCACTTCTGCGGTCATGGCAGAGTCGACCGGCGCGGTGCTGGCCCTGGTGGAGCGTATCCGGGAACTGATCGAGCAGCCCGTCCATCTCGAGCACATGGTGTACACCCCCAGATGCAGTGCGGGCGTCTCGCTGTTCACCTCTGCCAATGCATCGGCCGCCGACATCATGCGTGAGGCGGATACCGCGCTTTACCGCGCCAAGCGCTCTGGCCGGGGCAAGTCGCTGGTTTTTGAAGACAGCATGCTGTCTGAAACCCGGGACCGGCTGCAACTGTCCCAGGATTTGCGCCATGCCGTGCATCACGGGGAAATCCAGGTGCATATCCAGTCGCAGTTTGACGCACACCGGAGATTGGTGGGTGGCGAGTTGCTGGCCCGGTGGCTTCATCCGGAGAGAGGCTGGATATCCCCGGCACAGTTCATTCCCCTGGCCGAAGAAACAAACGTGATCCATGAAATCGGTGATTTCATGCTGCGTCAGGCTTGTCAGGCGATACGGCAATCGAGCGCCAGCATCGTCCTGTCGGTCAACGTGAGCGTTGTTCAGTTCATGGCTGCCGACTTCGTTCCCCGTGTAGAGACCATTCTGGCTGACCATGCAGTGCCCCCTGGTCGGCTCACGCTGGAAGTCACGGAATCGCTACTGATACAAGACGCTGGCGCACTGCGGCAGAAGATGGAGCGCCTGAGCCGCTCGGGGGTCCAGTTTTCGATCGATGACTTTGGAACCGGCTATTCCAGTCTGGCGTATTTGAAGAGCCTTCCCATCGCCGAACTGAAGATTGACCAGTCCTTCGTGCGAGACATTCCTGCAGACCCGGGCGATGTGGCCATTGTTCAAGCCATGCTCTCCATGGCCCGGCACTTTGATTTGCGCGTGGTCGCAGAGGGCGTGGAAAACGAGGAGCAGTTTGACTTCCTTGTCCAGCACGGCTGTCAGTTGATGCAGGGCTATCTGCTGGCCAAGCCCGTGGGATTGCAGGGCTGGATGGCGCAGCAAGGGTGAGATGGGTCCACGGCGGCCCTGCACAGGCGCTATGGGTCAAAAAAGCCTCCAGCCCTTGTCCTGCAAGCGCCGACAGCTATTGATTCAGATTTCCGATCAGGGCTTGGAATGACAGCAAAGGTCGTTGCAAGGCCGTTGTGACCTGACCGAGGAGTCCATCGCCGTAGCCATGGGCGACGAAGAGGGGCAAAAATGCCTGCAAATGCACCGCGCAAGCCCCCTCGCAGCGCCAAGCGAACATCGGCCCCAGCGAGGACAGTTTTTGCCGGATTGGCAGACCCATAGCCCGGCTATGGGGCAAGAAGACGGTGTTCTCGAAGAGCGGCGAAGCCAACCATGGACCGCTGCGGTCGATTTGCAGCCGGCGATTTCGACGTCCGACAGGCTCCTATGTTCAAAGATTCGGCGCCAGCAGCCGCGCCAGCTCTGCCACGTCCATGCCCCGGCGCTGCGCCATGTCCTCCACCTGATCCTGTCCGATCTTGCCCACGCTGAAATACGTGGCCTCGGGGTGGCCGAGGTAGAAACCGCTCACGCTGGCCGCCGGGGTCATGGCCAGGCTGTCCGTCAGGCCCATGCCGATCTCGCCACATTGCAGGTGCGCAAACAGGGCACGCTTGGCGCTGTGGTCCGGGCAGGCCGGGTAGCCGGGCGCCGGGCGGATGCCCTGGTATTGCTCGGCAATGAGCGCCTCGTTGCTCAAGGCTTCACCCTGGGCGTAGCCCCACAGGTCGGTGCGCACGCGCTGGTGCAGACACTCGGCAAACGCTTCGGCCAGGCGGTCGGCCAGGCTCTTGAACAGGATGGCCGAGTAGTCGTCGTGCGCGGCCAGGAACTCCTGCTCCTTCTTCTCCACGCCCAGGCCCGCCGTCACGGCAAACAGCCCGGCGTAGTCGGCGATGCCGCTGTCCTTGGGCGCCACAAAGTCGGCGAGACACCGGCTCGGGCGCATCACGCCTTCGACCGCGTGCTTTTCCGTCTGCTGGCGCAGGCCGTACCAGGTCATGGCGACCTGGCTGCGCGTTTCGTCGGTGTAGAACTCGATGTCGTCGCCCACGCTGTTGGCGGGCAGCAGCGCCATCACGCCGCTGGCCTGCAGGCAGCGGCCTTCGATGATTTTTTTCAGCATGGCCTTGCCGTCGGCAAAGACGCGTTGCGCCTCCTGCCCCACCACCTCGTCCTGCAGGATGGCCGGGTAGGCACCCGCCAGGTCCCAGGTCTGGAAGAACGGGCCCCAGTCGAGGTAGGGCACCAGTTCGGCCAGGTCGAAGTTCTTGAACACACGCCGGCCCAGCGCACGCGGCGCGGTGGGTCGGTAAGCGGCCCAGTCGATGGCGGTGCGGTTGGCCCGTGCTTTGGCCAACGGCCACAGCGGCACCTGCTTCTTGTTGGCGTGCTGGCTGCGCACCTTGTCGTAGTCGGCCTGCACCTCCTGCACAAAGCTCTCCACGTTGTCGCCCAGCAGGCTTTGCGCCACGCCCACGCTGCGCGAGGCGTCGGGCACGTAAACCACGGGGCCTTCGTAGTGCGGGGCAATCTTCACGGCGGTGTGCACGCGGCTGCAGGTGGCGCCACCAATCAACAGCGGTATTTTCTTGACGCGGAAGTAGTCGTCCTTGTGCATTTCGGCGGCGACGTACTGCATTTCTTCGAGGCTGGGGGTGATCAGACCCGACAGGCCGATGATGTCGGCCCCTTCGGCCTTGGCGCGCGCCAGGATTTCGTGGCAGGGCACCATCACGCCCATGTTGATGACCTCGAAGTTGTTGCACTGCAAGACCACGGTGACGATGTTCTTGCCGATGTCGTGCACGTCGCCCTTGACGGTGGCGATGACAATCTTGCCCTTGGTGCGCACGTCGCGCCCGGCCGCCTCGTCCTGGCGCTTTTCTTCCTCGATGTAGGGAATGAGGTGCGCCACCGCGAGCTTCATCACGCGCGCGCTCTTGACCACCTGCGGCAGGAACATCTTGCCTTGCCCGAACAGGTCGCCCACCACGCTCATGCCGTCCATGAGCGGGCCTTCGATCACGTGCAGCGGGCGCCCGCCCCGAGCCAGAATCTCGCGGTAGGCTTCTTCGGTGTCCTCCACGATGAAGTCGGTGATGCCGTGCACCAGCGCATGGCTCAGGCGCTCGCCCACGGTCCTGGGGTGCTCGGGCGTGCCTCGCCATTCGAGCTTCTTGCTCTCGTCCTTGGCGCCGCTCTTGGCGGTTTCGGCAATTTCGACCAGCCGCTCACCTGCGTCGGGGCGGCGGTTGAGCACCACGTCTTCGACGCGCTCGCGCAACACGGGTTCGAGGTCGTCGTACACGCCCACCATGCCGGCATTGACGATGCCCATGTCCATGCCCGCTGCAATGGCGTGGTACAGGAACACGGTGTGAATCGCCTCGCGCACCGGGTCGTTGCCACGGAAGCTGAAAGACACGTTGGAGACGCCCCCACTCACCTTGGCGCCCGGCAGGTTCTGCTTGATCCAGCGCGTGGCGTTGATGAAATCCACCGCGTAGTTGTTGTGCTCTTCGATGCCCGTGGCAATGGCGAAAATGTTGGGGTCGAAGATGATGTCTTCGGGCGGGAAGTCGACTTCATCCACAAGGATGCGGTAGGCACGCTCGCAGATCTCGATCTTGCGCTCGTAGGTGTCTGCCTGGCCCTTCTCGTCGAAAGCCATCACCACCGCCGCCGCGCCGTAGCGCTTGACCAGACGCGCCTGGCGCTTGAACTCGTCCACGCCCTCCTTCATCGAGATGGAGTTGACGATGCCCTTGCCCTGCAGGCAGCGCAAACCGGCCTCGATGACCGTCCACTTGGAGCTGTCGACCATCACCGGAACGCGCGCGATGTCGGGTTCGGAGGCCATCAGGTTCAGAAAGCGCACCATGGCAGCCTGGCTGTCGAGCATGGCCTCGTCCATATTGACGTCGATGACCTGGGCGCCGTTTTCAACCTGCTGGCGCGCCACCGCGAGCGCGTCTTCATAGCGACCTTCCAGCACCATGCGGGCAAACGCCTTGGAGCCGGTGACGTTGGTGCGCTCGCCCACGTTGACGAACAGCGCGTCCGCGCCGATGGTGACGGGCTCCAGGCCCGACAGCTTCATGGGGGGAAGGGAAATTTCAGACATGCGACTCACCTGTACAACAAACCGACAAACAGGTGAGCGTCGTTGCGGTTCGGGTCATGGTCCAAGCCTGACGGCATGTGCCGCTGCAACGCTCCTTGGACGCGGGCTTATTTTACCGGCGATTGGCCCATCGCTCTGCACGATCGGCCCAGCCGGGCCGGGCAGGCGACGCAATGGTGCAAAATGCCGGTCACTTCTTGACACAACCCTCCGGGGGCCGCCACCCGCTGGCACAGCCTCCGATCTGTCTGGCGCCGTGGCCCCGCACCTGACTGCATTTCCGAGTACGACAATGCACGATGTTGATCGCGGCTACGCAGCCACCTCCCCGGCCACCCCGCCCACCACGGGTTTCTTTGATCGTTTCCTGCGCCTGCTCACCTTTGTGGACTTGCCGATCAAGCACAAATTTCTGTTGCTGGCCATCGGCACGCTGTTCTGGTTCGGTTCGATGGCAGTGGTCACGGTGTTTGCCCTGACCGCCATCCAGTACAAGTACCACCTGGTGTCCGAGCAGATCATGCCCCACGACCTGGCCGCGCGCGAGGTACTCTCGCACCTGCAAAGCATCGACCGAGACCTGCAGTTCATCGGCCCTTCGGACCTGGCCACCGATGTGCTGGCGGTGCAGTCGATGCGCGACCACGTCAAGTCCATCCGTGCCATCAATGCGCGCCTGAGCCTGCGCCAGACGGGCTCGAACGGCACTTTCATCGAAACCGTGGTGCGCTCGCTGGCCACCACCAGCCCGGCCAGCCTCCAATACCTGAAAGACAGCATGGCGGTGACCGACCGCATCGACCAGGCCCTGGACAGCTACATCAGCGTCAAGCGCAGACAGGCCCGCACGCTGGACGACGCAGCCATCAGCAGCGCGATGGACGAGGTCAAAAGCCAGGTATCCCAGGGCGTGGCGCTGGCCATGCAGCATGCCAAAAGCGTGGCCGTCGAATACACCAGCCTCAACGAACAGATCTACCAGGTCATCCGCGAATCGGTCAACGCCATCCTGGCAGTGCTCGTGATCGCCTCGACGCTGCTGTTCTTCTTTGTGCGCTGGATCATCGTGGCCTTCCAGCGGCCCATCACGGCCATCATCCGGCAGATCGACTCGCTGAGCACCGGCGACATCAACCTCGCCAAGAAGGTTGCCATCCGGTCGCAGGACGAGATTGGCACCCTCTCGCAGAACTTCAACCGTCTGGTGGACAACGTCTACGGCATGACGATATACAAGAAGGTGATCGAGGAAGACGCCTCGCTGGACGAGGTGTACCAGCGCCTGGGCAAGGTGTTCGAGAACGACCTGGGCATCCCCGAATACACCCTGTACGACGTCAACACCCAGAAGAAGGAAATGCGCGTGGCCCACCCGCTGCTGGTGGGCGATGCCCGCCTGCACTGCGACCCGGTGGTGCTGTCGGACTGCGGCCAGTGCCGCGCCGTCAGCACAGGGCACAAGGTATCGTCGTTCGAGTTTTCCGGCGTCTGCCGGCGTTACGTGCCCCAGGACGGCGTGGGCCACATCTGCATTCCCCTGACCGCAGGCGGCACCACCGGCGGCGTGGTGCAACTGCGCTTTGCCGCCGATGCCGACGGCGCCCTGCTGGATCCGACCGCCCCGCAAAAGCTGTTCAACGCCGAGACCTACATCAACCAGTCGCTCTCGGTCATCGAGGCCAAGCGCCTGATGCAGACCCTGCGCGAGTCGGCCATGGTGGACCCGATGACCGGGCTGTACAACCGGCGCTTCCTGCAGGAGCACACGGCCCAGCTCATCAGCGGCGTGCTGCGGCGCAAGGCACAAATCGGCCTGCTGGTGTGCGACATCGACTACTTCAAGCAGGTCAACGACACGCACGGCCACGACGCCGGCGATGCGCTGCTGCGCGAAACCGCCATCGTGCTGAAAAACGCGGTGCGCGAATCGGACATCGTCATCCGCTTTGGCGGAGAAGAGTTTCTGGTGCTGCTGATGGACGTGCAGCCCGGCGACGCCCTGCCAGTGGCAGAGAAAATCCGCCAGTCCATCGAAAAACTGAAGGTGACGGTGGGCGACAAGGTGCTGCAAAAGACCATCTCGATCGGCGTGGCCGAGTTCCCCGGCGACACCGACGGCTTCTGGCAGGCCATCAAGTACGCCGATGTGGCGCTCTACCGTGCCAAGGAGGGCGGGCGCAACCAGTGCGTGCGCTTCGCACCCGACATGTGGCAACACGGAGATTTTTAGGACACCCCCCTGTGGCGCTGCGCGCCTTCCCCCTTCTCTGGCATCGCTGCGCGATGCGGAAGGGGGACACCGCCAGCGCGGCGGGGCGGCCCTTGCGCGGCGGTCGCTGGTTTGGGCCGCGCCCGTTGCGCAGGCAGCGGGCGGCACCCGGCGCAGACTTACGCTGCCGAGGCAGGCAGGCCGAATACGCGGTCAAAACCCCAGTTGAAGACGAAGGTGTAGCAGAGGAAAAACACCACCAGGCCCAGGTCCATCACCAGGGCCTGCCACAGGCTGACGTCGAACCACCAGGCGAACAGCGGCACGAGGATGAACACCAGCCCGCCCTCGAAGCCCACCGCATGGGCGATGCGGCGGCGCAGGCTGCGGCCGCGTACCGTCTGGCGGGCCTCCCAGCGCTCGAACAGGGTGTTGAACACGATATTCCAGGCCACGGCGATGGCCGATGAGGCCACCGCCATCACCCCCGCATGGGCCGTGCCCTGGTCCGAGAACTGGGCCAGGCCCAGGGTGGCCACGGCAATGGCGATCAGTTCGTAGATGGAAACGTAGACCACGCGGCGGCGCACGCCGTGCAGGCCGGGAATGAGGGGCGGTGAATGCATTGGGCTGAATTTAAGGCTTATCAATTGATAATTGAAGTCAGCTTATTTCAATTTATCTGACAGATGACCTTCAGCTCCGACAGCGTGCACCTGTTCCTGGCCGTGCTCGACCACGGCTCGTTCTCGGCGGCGGCCCGGACGCTGGGGCGCGTGCCCTCGGCCGTGAGCATGGCCATGGGACACCTGGAGGCCGAGCTGGACATGCCGCTCTTTGACCGCAGCGGACGCGAACCCCGGCCCACGGCAGCGGCGCGCGCGCTCGAACCGCAGGCACGGCTGCTGGCAGCGCAGTTGCAGCAGCTCAACGCGCAGGCGCTATCCCTGACGCAGGGCCTGGAAGAGCGGCTCACGCTGGCCATTGCCCCCGAACTGCTGGCCGCACGCTGGAGCGCGCCGCTGGCCGCGCTGGCGCACGAGTTTCCGCTGCTGCAGGTGGAGGTGCTGGCCGCGCCGCAGGCCGACGCGCTGGCCCTGCTGCACGCCGGGCGAGCGCAGCTGGCGCTGGTGTTCGAGCGCCCGAGCATCGACGGGCGCGAGGGTTTTCAGGAAGTGGGCGACGAGACCCTGGTGGCCGTGATGGCGCCCGGCCACCCGGTGCTGGAGGCCGCGCGCGCAGCCGCCGTGGCACGCGGCGAGCCGCCGCAGGCCGCCCGCCTGCGCGAGGAGCACCTGACCACCACGCGCCAGATCGTGGTGGCAGGGCGCGACCCGCTGCAGCGCGACCCGCGCTTTGAATTTGCGCGGCACAGCTGGCGCACCGACAACCACGTCGCGGCGCTCGGCCTGATCGAGGCCGGGCTGGGCTGGGGCTGGCAACCACGCGCGCTGGTGGCCGCGCACATTGCTGCCGGCACCCTGGTGGAGATGCCGTTCGAGAACCTCAGCAACGGCGCCCGGCTGTGGGTGGACCTGGTGTGGTCCAAAGAACGCCCGCTGGGCCTGGGCGCGCGGCGCTTTGTGGCGCTGATGGGCGCCGCGTCGCCCTGACCAGGGCTGCTACCAGGCCCGCGGTTTCTGCGATAAAAGCTACATTTTTAATAGCTACAAGCGCTTTACCGGAAGGCGCTGAAGGCCATTTTTGTTCGCAAATTGTCCGCAGCCACAGGAACAGGCTCAGCGCCCCAGCTCCTTGGCGCTCACGCCTGCGATGCCCCAGTTTTCCTTGGGCACATCGTGAATCCAGACACGCACGTTGGCGGCCGGCGCACCCACGGCATCAACGAGGGCCTGGGTCACCTTTTCGATGACGGCCTTCTTCTGCTCCTCGGTGCGGCCTTCGATCATGTAAATCTGTGCAAATGGCATGGTGTGATGAAGCGTGGAGGTGGATCAATCGGCCTTGATGCCCAGCTTGCGGATCAGGTCGCCCCAGCGGCGGTTCTCGGCCCGGATGAACTCGGCAAACTGCTGCGGCGAGGTGACGCGCAGGTTGCCCGAGATGTTGTCGAACGCCTGCTGTGCCTCGGGCGTCTTGGCACCGGCCTCCCAGGCCGCGTGCAACCGGGCCACGATGGCCTGGGGCGTACTGGCGGGGGCAATCAGGCCGAACCAGGTTTCGACCTCGAAGCCGGGGTAGCCCGACTCGGCAATCGTCGGCACATCGGGCAGCACCTTGGTGCGCTGCGGGGACGTGACGGCGATGGCCTTGAGCTTGCCCGCCTTGACGTGTTGCAGGGTGGTGGCCAGCGAGCTTTCCATGCTCATCAGGACGGTGCCGGACAGCAGATCCGGCACGATCTGGCTCGACCCCTTGTAGGGCACATTGGTGAGCTTGATGCCGGCCACGGACTGCAGCAGCTCGGCCGCCAGGTGGTTGCTGGTGCCGATGCCCGAGGTGGCGTAGCTGAGCTTTTCGGGGTTGGCCTTGGCGTAGGCCACCATGCCCTTGAGGTCGCTGAACGGCGCGCTGGGGTGCACCACCAGCGCGCAGGGGGTCGTGCCCACGAGCGAGATGGGCACGAAGTCCTTTTCGACGTTGAACGGCACGTTGCTGTAGAGGTGCGGCGCAATGGCCAGGCTGCTGATGGCCGACAGGCCAATGGTGTAGCCATCGGCGGCGGCCTTGGCCACGGCATCGGTGCCGATGTTGCCGCCCGCGCCGGCCTTGTTCTCGACCACGAACTGCTGGCCCAGCTTGTCGCCCATGGCCTTGGCGGCCGTGCGGCCCATCACGTCGGTCGGCCCGCCGGGCGGGAAGGGCACGATCAGGCGCACCGGCTTGGCCGGATAGGCGGCCTGCGCCCAGGCAAGGCCCGGCAAAGTGGCGCCCAGTGCGGCCAGGGCGCCGGCTGTCATGAAGTCTCGTCGTTGCATGTTCTATCTCCTTGTGTTGATGTGGTCGGGGCAGGCCGCGCCCGCCTTCAGGCAAAGCACACCGACACGCTGCCCATGCCCTGCACCCGCAGGGTGACGTTGTCGCCGGCCTGCACGGCCACGGCCTCGGTCACGCCGCCCGACAGAATGAGGCTGCCCGCCGGGATTTCCCGGCCGCGGCGGCCCAGGTGGTTGGCCAGCATGGCAATGGCGGCCGCGGGGTGGCCCAGCACGGCGGCTCCGGCGCCCAGGGCGACCGGTTGGCCGTTTTTCTCCAGCACCACGCCGACGGTGCGCAGATCGACCTGCTCGGGCCGGGCGGCCTGGCCGCCAACGACGAAGCGCGCCGCCGAGGTGTTGTCGGCCACCACGCTCTTGAGGTCGAACTTGAAGTCGCGGTAGCGGCTGTCGATCACCTCGATGCCGGGCAGCACGAAGTCGGTGGCGGCCAGCACGGCGCCAATGTGGCAGCCCGGGCCCTTGAGGGCGTGCTTGAGGACAAAGGCGATTTCCGGCTCGACCTTGGGGTGGATGAGTTCGGCGATCTTGATCGTGGAGCCTTCAGCCACGGCGTAGTCGTCGACCAGAAAGCCGAACACCGGATCGGTCACGCCCATTTGCTTCATCTTAGCGTGGGAGGTCAGGCCGGCCTTCAGGCCCACCACGCGAGCGCCACGGCCCAGCTTGCGCTGCAGGATGGCATCCTGGATGGCATAGGCGTCGTCCCAGTCCATGTCGGGATGGGCGTCGGTGATTTTCGGGGTGTCGCGCACCTGCAGCTGGCAGGTTTCCAGGTGCTCGGCAAGCTGGGCAATGGTTTGTGGCGAAAGGGCCATGGTGATGTCCTTGGGGAATTCAGAAACAAAGGTGGAAGCAGGTCGAAGGCCTGGTGCGCCGGATCAGGCCGGCACCGGGATGCCGCGCGCACGCGCCATGGTCAGCGCCGTGTCTTCGATCATGTCTTCCTGGCCGCCGACCATGCCGCGCCGGCCCAGCTCCACCAGCAGGTCGCGGGCGGGGATGCCGTACTTCTTCTCGGCGCGCTTGGCAAACAGCAGGAAGCTGCCGTACACGCCGGCGTAGCCCAGCGTGAGGGCGTCGCGGTCGATGCGGATGGGGAAGTCCATCAAGGGCACGACCAGGTCTTCCGCCACGTCCTGGATCTTCCAGACGTCCACACCGGTATCGATGCCCATGCGGTCGAGCACGGCCACCAGCACTTCCATGGGGGTGTTGCCCGCCCCGGCGCCCAGGCCCGCGGCGGCGGCATCGATGCGGTTGGCACCGGCCTCGATGGCGGCAACGCTGTTGGCCACGCCCATGGCCAGGTTGTGGTGGCCGTGGAAGCCCAGTTCGGTCTCGGGCTTGAGCGCGTCGCGCACGGCGGCAATGCGCTCTGTCACCTGGTCGGGCAGCAGGTAGCCTGCCGAGTCGGTCACGTAGATGCAGTTGGCGCCATAGCCTTCCATCAGCTTGGCCTGCTTGACCAGGCCCTCGGCGCTGTTCATGTGCGCCATCATCAAAAAGCCCACCGTGTCCATGTCCAGCTTGCGCGCCATGGTGATGTGCTGCTCGCTCACGTCGGCCTCGGTGCAGTGCGTGGCCACACGGATGGTGTGCACGCCCAGGCCATGCGCCATCTTGAGGTGGTCCACGGTACCAATGCCCGGCAGCAGCAGGGCCGAGACCTTGGCCTGCTTCATCAGCGGGATCACGGTGCCCAGGTACTCCTCGTCGCTGTGCGCAGGAAAGCCGTAGTTGACCGAGGCGCCGCCCAGGCCGTCGCCGTGGGTGACTTCGATCAGCGGCACACCGGCCGCGTCCAGACCTTGGGCGACGGACTTCATCTGCTCCAGCGTCATCAGGTGGCGCTTGGGGTGCATGCCGTCGCGCAGCGTCATGTCGTGCAGGGTGATTTTCTGTGTCATCTCAATACTCCTCAGGCGGCTTGCAGGGTGAGCTTGCCGGCCAGAATTTCTTCGGCAAACATTTCGGCGGTGCGCGCGGCGGCGGCGGTCATGATGTCCAGGTTGCCGGCGTACTTGGGCAGGTAGTCGCCCAGGCCTTCCACCTCCAGGAAGACCGAGACACGGTTGCCGTCGAACACCGGTCCGTTGACCAGCTTGTAGCCCGGCACGTACTTCTGCACCTCGGCCATCATGGCGTGGATCGACTGGGTGATGGCTGCCTTGTCGGGCTCGCCGTCCACCAGGCAGTGCACCGTATCGCGCATGATCATGGGCGGCTCGGCGGGGTTGATGATGATGGCCTTGCCCTTCTTGGCGCCGCCCACCTTCTCGATGGCGCCCGCCGTGGTGCGCGTGAACTCATCGATGTTCTTGCGCGTGCCGGGGCCTGCAGACTTGCTGGACACCGTCGCCACGATCTCGGCGTAACCCACCGGCTGCACCCGGCTCACGGCCGCCACCATGGGGATGGTGGCCTGGCCGCCGCAGGTGACCATGTTCACGTTCATCTCGGCCTTGCCGACATGCTCCTTGAGGTTCACGGGCGGCACACAGAACGGGCCGATGGCCGCAGGGGTGAGGTCGATCATCATCGCGCCCTGGGCGTTGACCTTGCGCGAGTTCTCGGCATGCACGTAGGCACTGGTGGCATCGAAGACGATCTGCACGCCGTCCTGCTGCATGTGCGGCACCAGTCCGTCCACGCCCTCGGCGGTGGTCTTGATGCCCATC
The DNA here is from genome assembly GCA_024710165.1 of Burkholderiaceae bacterium. GTDB lineage: Bacteria > Pseudomonadota > Gammaproteobacteria > Burkholderiales > Burkholderiaceae_C > Simplicispira. Next base: position 13,478 of record JANJVG010000183.1, on the reverse strand, counting down.
TCACGGGCGCGTTTCAGACCGTCGGATTCGGGGTCGATGCCCACCATCCACACGGGTTCGAGCACGGGGCTGCGCTGCAGCTTGGCCAGCAGGTCGGTGCCGATGTTGCCGGGCCCGATCAGGGCGCATTTGATCTTGTTGCTCATGGGGTTTCCTTGAATCAGATGAAGCGAACGGAGCAGCCGCCGATGCCGCCGATGGTCACGCGCAGGTTGTCGCCCGCCGTCACCGGGACCATGATGCCCAGCGACCCCGACAGCACCACCTCGCCCGCTTCCAGGGCAATGCCCAGGCGGCCGAGCGTGTTGGCCAGCCATGCCACGGCGTTGGCCGGGTGGCCCAGGGCAGCCGCGCCGGCGCCGGTGGCGACGATCTCGCCGTTCTTTTCCAGCACCATGCCGCAGGTGCCCAGGTCCGCGTCGCGCGGATCGACCAGGCGGTCGCCCAGCACGAACACGCCGCACGAGGCGTTGTCGGCCACGGTGTCTTGAATTTTGATTTTCCAGTCGCGGATGCGCGAATCGACGATCTCGAAGCAGGCCATCACGCCCTCGGTGGCGGCCAGCACGTCGGCCGCGGTGACACCCGGGCCTTTCAGGGTTTTCTTCAGCAGGAAGGCGATCTCGCCCTCGGCCTTGGGCTGGATCAGGGTGCTGGCAGCAATCGCTTCGCCTTCGTTGAAGACCATGCCATCGGTCAGCCAGCCGAAGTCGGGCTGGTACACGCCCAGCATGTTCATCACGGCCTGGCTGGTGACGCCAATTTTCTTGCCCACCACTTTTTCGCCGGCCGCCAGGCGGCGTGCCATCATTTTTTGCTGGATGGCGTAGGCGTCTTCAATGGTGATGTCGGGGTGGCGGCTGGTCAGGGGCTCCAGCACCTGGCAGGTGCGCAGGGCCTGGTAGAGCTCGTCGCCCAGTTGTTCGATCAATACAGGGTTCATGGTGGTTTCCACAGGGTGGGGCGGGGTCCTAAACCCCCTTGATTTGCTATTGTTTGTGTAGCTATTAGCGCTTGTCAAATAAGGGCTAAACGGCTTTTTTACTTAAAATTTCACCATCACGTTGCGCAGTTCGGTGTAGAACTCCAGCGAATGCACGCCGCCTTCACGGCCAATGCCCGACTGCTTGGAGCCGCCAAACGGCGTGCGCAGATCGCGCAGGAACCAGGCGTTGATCCAGCACAGGCCCACCTCGATCTGGTGCGCCAGGCGGTTGGCGCGTGCAATGTCTTGCGTGAAGATGGCCGTGGCCAGGCCGTAGCGGTTGGCGTTGACCTTGCCCAGCACTTCTTCTTCAGTGTCGAAGGGGCTGATGTGGCAGCAGGGGCCAAAGATTTCTTCGGTCACCACGGTGGCGGTCTCCTGCAGGCCGGTCCAGATGGTGGGCTGCACCCAGGAGCCATCTTTCAGCGCGTCGGGCATGTCAGGGATGCCGCCGCCGGTGACGATGGTGGCGCCTTCGTCCTTGGCGGTTTTGTACAGGCCCAGCACCTTGGCCTGGTGCTTCTTGCTGATCAGCGGGCCGATCTTGGTGTCGTGGTCGAACGGCAGGCCGGGCTTCATGGCTTCGGCGCGCTCCTTCAGGGCGGCGACGACTTTCTCAAAAATGGGGCGCTCGACGTACACGCGCTCGGTGCCCAGGCACACCTGGCCAGCGTTCTCGAAGCACGAGCGCGTGAGCGTGTCGATGGCCACCTGGAAGTCGCAGTCGGCAAACACCACGGCGGCGTTCTTGCCGCCCATTTCCAGCGACACGGGGCGCACGCCGTCGGCGGCGGCCTTCATGATGGCGGTGCCGGTGCGCGTTTCGCCGGTGAAGGTGATGCCGTTCACACCGGGGTGCCGGGTGAGGAATTCACCGGCCGAGCCGGGGCCAAAGCCGTGCACCACGTTGTACACGCCCTTGGGCATGCCGACTTGGTTCATCACCTCGCCCAGCAGCGTGGCAGTGGCGGGGGTTTCTTCGCTGGGCTTGACGACCACGGTGTTGCCACAGGCCAGCGCCGGGCCCACTTTCCAGGTCATGAGCAAGAGCGGCAGGTTCCAGGGGCAGACCACGGCAATGACCCCACGCGGCACGCGCACGCCGTAGCTCAGGGCGGTTTTGCCATCGGGCGTGCGCATGTTGAACGACTCGGTGGCCGTGCTCTTGATGGTGTCGATGAAGATCTGGAAGTTGGCGGCACCGCGCGGAATGTCCACGTGCGATGCCAGGTGGTGCGGCTTGCCGGTGTCGGCAATTTCGGCCTGCAGAAAATCGTCGAAGCGGCGGTTGATTTCGCCGGCCACGGCGTCCAGCAGCTTGCAGCGCTCCACCACCGACAGGCGTCCCCAGTCCCCCTTGAGCGCGGCCCGCGCAGCTGCAACGGCAGCGTCCACCTCGCCCTGGCCTGCTTCATGGATGGTGCCGATGACGCTGCCATTGACCGGGTTGATGTCCTGGAACGTCTTGCCGCTGGTGTTGCGGACATATTCGCCGTTGATGAAATTGAGGAACTCTTTCATGTCGTTGCCTTGCTAAAAAATGGGAAACACCGGGCCGCCCGGCCTGCATGCGCGCACTGTCGCTTCAGGTCACCACGCTCAGGAACGCGTCGTTGAGCTTGCGGTCGTGGTAGAAAATGCCGCGCCCCACGTTCTCCCAGCTCCAGGTGATGGGATGCATGTCGGGGTAGTGGTCGTAGCCACCGCAGAAGGTCTCCAGGCGGTTGCCGTTGGGGTCGAAGAAGTAGATCGTCGTGCCCTGGGTGATGCCGTGGCGCGTGGGGCCGATGTCGATCGAGACGCGGTTCACGCTCATGATGTCGGCGGCGCGCAGCACGCTTTCCCAGCTCGGCATCTGGAACGAGACATGGTGGAGCTTGCCGTCTTCAGCGTGGCGCACGAAGGCGATGTCGTGGGCCTTGGCGCTGCAGGTCAGCCACACGGCCAGGTCGGTCTGGCCGTCTTCGAGCTTGACGCGCTCGACCAGGGTGAAGCCCAGCACTTCGGTGAACAGCCTGACGTTGCCGTCAATGTCGCCACCGTACAGCAGGCAGTGGTCCATGCGGATGGGGCGGATGCCGGGGCCGTCGAGCACGTCCACATCGGGGTCCAGGTAGCCGATGCCGTTGCCCACGTCGGTCTTCTCGGCATACAGCTCGATGGTGTGGCCCGTGGGGATCTGAAAGCGCACGCGCTCGCCCGTCTCCAGCAGTTCACCGGCGGGGATGCGCTCGGTGGTCACGCCAAAGGCCTGCAGCTTCTGGTCGAAGTCGTCCAGCGTGGCTTTGTCCAGCACCTTGAACGCGAAAAAATCGATGCCGGCCTGGTCGGCCTGGCGCAGCACCACGCTGTGGTGGTCGCGCTCGGCACGGGTCTTGAAATAGGCCCGGCCCTGGCTGTCGCGGCCCATGGGCACCAGGCCCATGACCTTGGTGTACCACTCGACCGATTCCTCCAGGTCCAGCACGCGAATCTGCGCGTGGCCGGGACGCAAAACACCAGTGATTGCCATGGCTTGTCTCCTTCAGGGGTTTGTTTCAGGGGTAGGGAAAATGGGTGGGGCCACGGGGCGGCAGATGTTTTTTTTCATTGCCCCGATCACATTCAGGCGCAGATTGCTGCTCGGGTAGATGCGGCACGAGAGCACGCAGCCGCTGGCTTCCTCCTCGGCGCTCACGTGCGCCCGGCTCATCACGCGGCGCCGGAAGCTGCCCTCCAACACCTGCACCTTGCACACCCCGCAGCCGCCCTGGCGGCAGCCGACGGGGATGCCTTTTTTACCCAGCACTTCCATGCCTTCCAGCACGGAGCGGCTGTCGGCACAGGTGTAGTGCTCGCCGGTGTTTTCGATGCAGATGGTGTGTTTTTGCATGGGCTTTGTCTCCTTCGCGGCGCCCTCGTTGCGGAGCACTTGCTGCGACAGGGGAACGATAAAAAGAAAGCCCATTACCGTCCAATGCCATTTTTTGGTCAATTCAATACTGATTCGGTATTGCAGTGGCAACCCCTCGCGGCGCCCACGCAGGGCGTGCCGACGGTGACCTGCCGTGTGGGGGCAATACCTTTGAACGCTTATTCTCCAAATCTGGATACCATTTCGGTATTCGCACAGCACCCACCCCGGAGCCTCCCATGGACCTGCGTGACATGCGCCACTTCCTCGCCGTGGCCGAAGAGGGCCACATGGGCCGTGCAGCCGCACGCCTGCACCTTTCGCAGCCACCGCTGACGCGGCACATTCAGGCGCTGGAAGAAAAAATCGGCGTGCCGCTGTTCGTGCGCACCCCCAAGGGCATGCAGCTCACCGATGCCGGCCGCACGCTGCTGGAAGAGACACCCAACCTGCTGGCGCTGGCGCAGCAGGCGCTCGAACGCACGCGCCTGGCGGGCCAGGGGCTGATCGGCCAGCTGGATGTGGGGCTGTTTGGCTCGGGCGTGCTCGATGTGATTCCGCGCATCCTGGCGCGTTTTCACCAGGAGCGCCCCGAGGTGAAGATCGTCCTGCACAACCTGACCAAAGACGCGCAATTGCAGGCGCTGCGCGAGCGCCGCATCACCGTGGGCTTCAACCGCCTGGTGCCCGAGGAGGCCGGCATCAGCGTCGAAACGGTGCTGCGCGAGCCGATGGTGGTGGCAGTGGCCGCTTCGCACCCCCTGGCCGTGCGCCCTTCCCTGCGCCTGCCCGACCTCGATGGCGTGCCGCTGATCCTGTACCCCAACGTGCCCATGCGGGGCCTGGCGCAGGAGGTGGCCGACGCCTTTCGCGCCGAAGGGGTGCCGCTGCGGGTGGAGCAGGAGGTGGAGGATGTGCTGACCGCCGTGGCCCTGGTGTCGGCGGGCTTTGGTGCCGCCATCACCACGCAGTCGGCCACCAACCTGCGCCTGCCGGGGGTGGTTTTCCGGCCCCTGCACAGCGCCCGGCTCAAAGAGCTGGAACTGAGCTGCCTGTACCGCAGCGGCGACACCTCGCCCGCGCTGCGCGCCTTCCTGGAGGTGGTGCACGCGTTTGCGCTCACCCCCCAAAAATAGAATCAAAACAGCACTTTGCGCTCTTTCCATAAGCGTCTGCAGCTATCAACTACATAGCGAAACGAGGAACATTCCATACCCTGATGGCAATTCCCGCCGTGCAGTGGGGTGTCTGCCGCGTTACAGGGGCCGGCGCCCCCGGGGCGGTAGCATGCGCCACCCCCGATATCGGGCCCGGAGCGTCCGGAGCCCTTCCCCAGGAGACTTTCCCCATGCTGAATTTCGAGTTCTACAACCCCACCCGCATCGTTTTTGGCAAAGACAAGGTGGCCGAGCTGGCGCGGCTGGTGCCGCCCGATGCACGCGTGCTGGTGCTGTATGGCGGCGCCAGCGCCCGCAAGACGGGCACACTCGACGAGGTGAAAGCCGCGCTGGGCGCGCGCGCCGTAACCGAGTTTGGCGGCATCGAACCCAACCCCACCTACGAAACCCTGATGCGCGCCGTGGAGCAGGTGCGCGCCGAGAAGGTCGATTTTCTACTCGCTGTGGGCGGCGGTTCGGTCATCGACGGCACCAAGTTCGTGGCGGCCGCCGCCTGCTTTGACGGCGAGCCCTGGGACATCCTGCTCAAGCGCGGCAGCAACGTGCAGCGTGCCGTGCCCATGGGCACCGTGCTCACGCTGCCCGCCACCGGCTCGGAGATGAACAACGGCGGCGTGGTCACGCGCAAGGCCACGCAGGCCAAGCTGGCGTTTTCCAGCAGCCACTGCTTTCCGCAGTTCTCGGTGCTGGACCCGACCAAGACCTACACCCTGCCGCGCGAGCAGATCGCCAATGGTCTGGTCGATGCCTTTGTGCATACCATGGAGCAGTACCTCACCTACCCGGTGCAGGCGCTGGCGCAGGACCGCTTTGCCGAAGGCCTGCTGCAGACCCTGATCGAGATCGCGCCCGGCGCACTGGCCGAAACGCCCGACTATGACAACCGCGCCAACCTGATGTGGACGGCCACGCTGGCACTCAACGGCCTGATCGGTGCCGGGGTGCCGCAAGACTGGGCCACGCACATGATCGGCCACGAACTCACCGCCCTGTATGGCATCGACCATGCGCGCACGCTGGCCATCGTGCTGCCCTCGCTGATGGATTCGCAGCGCGAAACCAAGCGCGAGAAACTGCTGCAGTACGCCGCACGCGTATGGCAGATCACCGAAGGCAGCGACGACCAGCGCATCGATGCGGCCATCGCGCGCACGCGCGGCTTTTTCGAAGGCCTGGGCATTCCCACCCGCCTGTCGGGCCACGGCCTGGGGCGCGAGGCGGTGGACGCCGTGGTGGCGCAGCTCACCGCACACGGCATGCTCAAGCTGGGCGAGCGCCGCAGCATCACGCCCGACGTCAGCCGCGCCATTCTCGAAGCCGCGCTGTAGAGCCGGCGCGCCCACGCGCAGGGGCCGCCGGCGGGTTGAACTCTGCAGGGTGTTCTGCTACCGTGGGCTTGCGACGGCAAGGGCAGCACCGCCCTTTGGTGCTGCGCCACAGCCGGTTTTTTCACCCTGCGGGCCGCAGCCGCAGGCCAAAGGAGTTGCCATGTACGAACGCATTCTTGTGCCGGTGGACGGCAGCAACACCGCACAGCGCGGGCTGGATGAAGCCATCCGGCTGGCACGCCTCTCCGGAGGGCAACTGCGCCTGCTGCACCGGATTGATGCCCTGTCAGTGACGTCGGCAATGGGCGCCTATGCCCCCTTCAGCACCGATGTGATCGAGCAGATGCGCAGCGATGGCAGCCGGCTGCTGGAGCAGGCCCGTGCACAGGCCCTGGCCGAAGGGGTTGCAGCCGACGTGGTGCTGGACGAAGGTGTGCACGGCCGCCTGGCCGACTGGGTGGTGGACGAGGTGCGCGCCTGGCCTGCAGATGCCGTGGTGTTGGGCACCCATGGCCGGCGCGGCGTGGGCCGCATGCTGCTGGGCAGCGACGCCGAGCAGATCCTGCGCGTCTGCCCGGTTCCCGTGTTGCTGGTGCGCAGCCCCGACGCTGCCTGAGCGGCTGGCTCAATGGTGGTGCCCATGCGCGCCATGCACATGGCGGTGGGCAATTTCCTCGGCCGATGCAGCGCGCACGGCCGTCACCTTGCAGACAAAGCGCAGCGCCTGCCCGGCCAGCGGGTGGTTGCCGTCCAGGTGTACCTCGGGGCCCTTGATCTTCACCACGTTGAACACCTGGGGCTGGCCGTCGGCGCCTGCGCCCTGCAGTTGGCCACCCACCTTCACGCCGGGCGGGAATTCGCTCTTGGGGATGGTGCGCACCAGCGATTCATCGCGCGCGCCAAAGGCGTCTTCCACCGCCAGGTCGATGGTGGTGGCAAAGCCTGCGGCCTGGCCCTCCAGCGCGGCCTCCACCTTGGGGAAGATGTTCTCGTAGCCGCCGTGCAGGTAGGCCAGGTTGCCTGCGTCCAGCGGCTTGCCCTGGGGCGTGGTCACTTGGTAGCTGAGGGTGACGGCGGAGTCTTTGCTGATGTTCATGCGGCGCTTTCGGAAGGCAAAGCGGGGATTTTCTCACTCACCCGGCAGCGTGTCGGCCTGCGCGCCGGGGTAGCGCGCAAAGCGCCGTGGCACGCCGCCATGCACCGGGGCGCTGTCCGGCCAGGGCCAGCCACCAAACTGCGTGCGGCGGTAATCCTGCATGGCCTGCAGGATCTCGTCACGCGTGTTCATCACAAACGGGCCGTACTGTGCCACCGGCTCGCCCAGCGGCCTACCCTGCAGCAGTAGGCATTCCACCGCGTCGGTGCCGGTGTTGGTGAGCAGCCAGTCGTGGCCCGCCACCAGCTCCAGCGCGGCGTGTGCGCCAAGGTTCTGCGGCCCCACGCGCAAGCCCTGGCCCGCAAAAAAGTACAGCATGCGCCGCGTGCCCTCGCCGCGCGCTGCGGGCAGCCGCCACTGGGCGCCGGGCTCCAGGTGCAGCGTCCAGAGGGCTACGTCGGCGTCCGGCTGCGCAGCCCAGGATTCGGGCGGCGGCGCCAGCGGATCGGCGGCGCCGGGCAGGGCACCCGCCACCACGGTCACGGTGGTCAGGCGCCCGGCCTCGTCGCGGTGCGCCAGGCGCGGAATGCGCTCGTTCCAGAACATGGTGAAGTGCGGCGCCGCCATCTTCTGGCGCGCGGGCAGGTTCAGCCAGATCTGGAACAGCTCCAGCGGGTTCGGCCCGTCGGTGCGCAGCAAGGGGAACATCTCGGAATGCTGAATGCCCCGCCCCGCCGTCACCCACTGCACATCGCCACCGCCAAAGCGCGCGGCCGCGCCCAGCGAGTCGGCGTGGTCGATCAGGCCCTTGCGCACCAGCGTCACGGTCTCGAAGCCCCGGTGCGGGTGCACCGGAAAGCCCGGCACCGCGTCGCCGTGGTACATGCTCCATCCGTCCTGGCGGCTGAAGTCGCTGCCGATCTGGCGGCCACCCAGCAGGTGGGGCGCCGGGCCGAAGGCGCCGTTGCCCGCCGGGTAGGCGTCGTCGTGGTGGGCGCAGAACAGGAACGGGTCCAGCGTGGGCCACAGCGGGCCGAGCGGCTGGGCGTTCAGGATGGGCGAGGATGTGGTCATGGCAATGCTCCTGGGTGTATTGGAGCGGCATAGCGCGCGCAAGAAAAGCCCCCGGCGATGCAACACTGCGTTCCAAAGGCACACCCGAAGCGGACACCCCCCCGCATCTGACGGGTGCGAGCGGCCGCTATTCGATGGCACCTTCGGTCATGTCGGCCGCAATCAGCCTGAACTGCTCCAGCGCCGCCTGCAGGTCTTCCACGATCTCCTGCGCAATCACGCCGGGCGCGGGCAGGTTGTCACTGTCGGCCAATGAATCGTCCTTGAGCCAGAAGATGTCCAGGCTGGTCTTGTCACGCGCGACCAGTTCGTCATAGCTGTAGGCGCGCCAGCGGCCTTCGGGGCTCTCTGGCGACCAGGTGGCCTGCCGCTGGTGGCGGTTGCCCACCTTGTAGAGGTCCACAAACTCATCCAGATCAGCCCGCGTGAGCGGGTTGGTCTTGAGGGTGAAGTGCTTGTTGGTGCGCAGGTCGTAAATCCACAGCTTCTTCGTCCACGGCGTTTCACTTGCGCCCTTCTTCTCGAAGAACAGCACGTTCGCCTTCACGCCCTGGGCGTAGAACAGGCCGGTGGGCAAGCGCAGCAGTGTGTGCACATCGCACTCGTGCAGCAGCTTCTTGCGGATGGTTTCGCCCGCTCCGCCTTCAAACAGCACGTTGTCCGGCAACACCACCGCTGCGCGGCCGTGGGTGGTGAGCAGCGTCTTGATGTGCTGCACAAAGTTGAGCTGCTTATTTGAAGTGGTAGCCCAGAAGTCGTCGCGCTCGATGGTGTCCTTCTCGGTGCTGGTGCGGCCGTCTTCCCCCACGATGACGGTGCTGCTCTTCTTGCCAAACGGTGGGTTGGCCAGCACCACCTCGTAGCGCTCGCCAGGGTCGGCCGCCAGCGCATCGCCCACCACCACGGGCACCGACTTTTCGGAGCCAATGCCATGCAGCATCATGTTCATGGCGCACACGCGCGCCGTGCCCTGCACCAGCTCGTAGCCGGTAAAGGCCTTTTCCTTCAGGTGCTTGAGCTGGTCGCGTGTGAGGCTCTTGTTGTGGCTGGTGATGTAGTTGTGCGCGGTGAACAAAAAACCACCCGTGCCACAAGCCGGGTCACAAATGCGCTCGGCCGGCAGCGGGGCGATGCAGTCCACCATGGCCTGGATCAGTGCACGCGGCGTGAAGTACTGGCCCGCACCGCTCTTGGTGTCCTGCGCGTTTTTCTCCAGCAGGCCCTCGTAGGCATCGCCCTTCACATCGGCACCCAGAATCGTCCAGGTCTCGGCGCCAATCAAATCGACGATCACACGGCGCAGTTTGGCCGGGTCCTGGAACTTGTTTTGTGCCTTGCCAAAAATCAGGCCCAGCGTGCCCTTCTCTTGTCCCAGCCTTTCCAGCGCGTGGCGGTAATGGTCAAACAGCTCATCGCCATCCTTGGCCAGCAGCGTGGGCCAGGCATATGCTGCTGGCACGATGCTGGGCTGGTTGTAGGGCGGCTGAGCGCGCTCGTCGGCCATTTTCAGGAACAGCAGATAGGTCAGTTGCTCCACATAGTCGCCATAGCTCATGCCGTCATCGCGCAGCACGTTGCAGTAGTTCCAGAGCTTCTGGACGAGGGAGTGGGTGGTGGTGTTCATGGCGCCGATGTTTCGTTCATACCTCTGAGCAGCGCCTGCAACTGCATGGCGGCTTGCTCCGGGCTTCTGGGGTTCATTTGCCCGGGCAATATGCCGGGCTGTTCGGTACGCACCTGTTGCGCAATGATGGCGCTCACGCGTTCCAGGGCCTTGGTGTCGAGCTGTTTCGCAATATCGCGGCCCAGCATGCGCGCACCCGCCAGAAGATAGTCAAAGCCATCCTCCTGCGTCCATGGCAAACATTCGCCCCACAACCGCGCCTCATGCCCTGTGTCGAGGTAATGGTTCAAGATCTGTTGAAGATCCTGCGCATCCTTGCCCGGCGAGCGGTGATGGCGATCTTGCCAGCAGACGATCTTGAGCCAGGCCAGGGCGGGCAACGACACCACCGCAGCCTGCACGCCCTGTGGCAAAGCCACGTTTGCGGCAGCAGCCAGTGCCTCGCGAAAGCCGAACACGTCCATCACCACGTCCCCGGCGGGCGGCCATGCAATCTGCCGCTGCCCGGTCTCGATGGCGCCAAAAGGAACCAGGTCGATGGGCAGACCACCGCCATGGCGCAATCGGTGGGGCAGGCCCTGTGCTTGCTCAAACCGTCCGGAGTGAACCAGCTGGTTGCGCAACCGCTCAAAAGTGGCCCAGTCGTTGACGGCCAGCGCAAAGTCCACATCGGTCGTCTGGCGTTGCACAGGCACCCCCCATGCATAGTGCAGGTGCAGGTCGCGCGCAAAGGCTCCGGTGATCAGCAGGGCAATGCCCAGTGGTGCCGCCATGGCCTGCACATCGGCCACCACACGGGCATGCAGACCGAGTTCAGCCTTGTGCGAAAGTGCCAGCAAGGTATTGCTCATACAGGACATGTGCGGTTTCGATGCAGCGGCCATCCCCCGTGGCCAGCAAATCGGCGTACACCAGAACCGTGGGCACGGCGTCGGGCCGTGGCCCGGCGGGCAGCTGGCCCCAGAAAGGCTTGCGCCACTCCAGCGTGCGCTCGGTCTGACCATGGGCCCTGGTCATGCGCTGCCTGGCCATCAGCGGGGTTGGCAGGCGCTGGGCATAGATGGTCAGGACACCGGGGCGCAGGTAGTTGGTCAGCAGGCTGGCGGCCGGCTCGCCGCCCCACAACGCCTCGGCCGGGTCCAGTGCCCATGTTGTCCAGGTATCGAACCCGGGCGTTAGATACACCCCCTGCAAGGTCTTGGCGCGCAGACGGCGGGCATAGGCCTGGGCCCAGGCATCGAGCACACGGCGCGTGGCGTCCAGTCGGCGGCGTTTGCCCAGCACCACCAAGTGCCCCAACTGCTGCAAGTCCTGCAGCACTGCGGGCACCCCACCCAGGGCCACACCTGCTGCGGCAGCAATGGCCCGGTGGGGCGCGTTGGCCAGCGTGGGGTCGCACAGCAAGGCAAACAGAACTTTCAAACCCGCAGGCGTATCCGCCCGGCCTGCAGCGGCAGGCACGGGCTTGGTAGCCGGCTTGCGCCCGGTGATGAAGACCAGCGGCGCGGGCAGCCAGGCATTGCCCACAGTGTCGGCAAACGGCTGCCCTTGTGCGCGCAAGTCGTCGGCCACGGGCGGCGTGACGTATTCAGCCGCCAGCACCGTGGGGTTGCCGCCCACGGCAGCCTGCTGGCGTGCCTGCATCAGTGCAGCCCCCATGGTGGCGCGCGCCAGGTGGGGCGCTGGCACCACCGTGTAGTCAGCCCCTGGTTCCATGGGCCCCACGCGCAGGGTGAATGCGCCCCCGGGCGCGGACAGTGCGTTTGCCGACACGCCCATGGCGACCAAGGCCTGCGCCACGCGCTCGGCCAACTCAGCGGGTTGATCTGCTTTCATGGAAACGTTCATTTTTTATGAACATGCCTGCATTTTGAATGATGAACATCAGACATGGGAAATTTTTCGTTGTTCAATTTTAATGAACAACATGATTTATTGAACAAAATTCTGTGGCGGCTCTTGTTCGGGCCGTTGGTTCGCCATGCAGTCCGCCCCACGCAGGGGCACCAGCATCGGCATGATTTGTGGATCAAATTGGCTTCTGGCGCCCGTATTCATTGCGCAAGAAGCTATCAATACAGGAGCAAAAACAATTCCCTTGAGGCGCCTAAGCCGCGCTCGTTCCTGAAAATGCCCTGGCCAGCGTCGCCTGCCGCAGCGCCTGCGCGCGCTGGAGGTTGGTGTCGACCTCGGCTTCGACTTCGCGGATGATGGACAGGTGGCGGTCTACTTCGGCGACGATTCGGGCTTGTTCGGCGACTGGAGGAATTTGAATGGCAGCCTTGGCAAGCACGGTCATGCTTACGTTGGGCTTTGTTGCACAAGTCGGAAGATAGACGCAATGCCCCCAGCCCCAGACGCAGCTATGCCATGGCACCCACGGGCACCGTGCTCGGGCGCCCGAGTTGCGTGAAACGGTTGAGCAGAGCCACACGCACATGCAACTCCACCACCTGCCGCTCAAACGTGCGCGCCATCACCCGTTGGCCCAGGCGTTTGAAGCAGTGCATCTTGGTCTCCACCAGACTTCTGCGGTGATAGCCGCTCCACTTTTTCCAGATGCTGCGCCCCAATCTGTCACAGGCTCGCAGCGCTTCGTTGCGCGCATGCGCTCCCACCAGGGTCGCCTTCCACGTCTGGGCGTTCTTGCGCGGGGGGATCACCGCCTGCGCATTTCGCTGGGCAATCGCCGCATGGCACGCCTTGGTGTCGTAGGCACCGTCCCCACTGACGCTGGCAATCGGCTCATCGGGTGGTATCTGCTCCAGCAACTCGAGCAGCATGGGCGCATCGCCCACGCTGTTGTCGGTCACCTCGATGGCCCGGATCTCCAACGTGTGGGCATCAATACCCAGGTGCACCTTGCGCCACTGGCGCCGGTACTCGGCACCGTGCTTCTTGCGTTTCCATTCGCCTTCGCCAAGGAACTGAATGCCGGTGCTGTCCACCAGCAGTTCCAGTGCGGTGGTACTGGCTCGGTAGGGCAGTTGTACCTGCAAAGTCTTCTGGCGTCGGCACACGGTGCTGTAGTCGGGCACCCGCCAGTCCAGGCCTGCCAGATGCAGCAGGCTTTCAACCATGCCCAGGCTTTGACGCAGGGCCAGACCGAACAGGCACTTGATGCCCAGACAGAACTGGATGGCTGCGTTGGAGAAGATGTGCTGGCGCCCGCGTTTGCCGCTGGATGGGGCGTACCACTGCATGCCTTTGTCCAGCCAGATTGTCAGCGACCCTCGGGCTTTGAGCGCGGCGTTGTACTCTGCCCAGTTGGTGGTCTTGTAGCGGGCCTTGGACCCCTTC
>JANJVG010000024.1 GCA_024710165.1 Burkholderiaceae bacterium | reverse complement strand
GCCAGGCGCACGCCCGCGTGGATGGTGAAGTAGTCCACGCCCTGCTCGGCCTGCTCGATCAGGGTGTCGCGGAAGATTTCCCAGGTCAGGTCCTCGGCGATGCTGCCCACCTTCTCCAGCGCCTGGTAGATCGGCACGGTGCCGATGGGCACGGGCGAGTTGCGCATGATCCAGTCGCGCGTGGTGTGGATGTTTTTGCCGGTGGACAGGTCCATCACGTTGTCGGCGCCCCAGCGGATCGCCCACACGAGTTTTTCGACCTCTTCCTCGATGCTCGACGTGACGGCCGAGTTGCCAATGTTGGCGTTGATCTTGACCAGGAAGTTGCGCCCGATGGCCATCGGCTCAACCTCGGGATGGTTGATGTTGGCCGGAATGATGGCGCGACCGCGCGCCACTTCGTCGCGCACGAACTCGGGCGTGATGATCTTCGGGACGCTCGCGCCCAGCGGGTTGCCCATCAGGCGCTGTTCGCGCGCGGCATCCTGCTGGTACTGCGCCATCCATTCACGCCGGCCGTTCTCGCGGATCGCCACGTACTCCATCTCGGGCGTGACGATGCCTTTGCGGGCGTAGTGTATCTGCGTGACGTTGGCGCCGCTCTTGGCGCGCAGGGGCTTGCGCTGCAATGCTGCGGCGTCGGCGCGCAAGGCCGCCAAGCGCACAGCATCTTCGCTTTTCTGACCATCGTCCAGCGCCAGGGGTGGGCGGCCAGCATAGGTTTCGGTGTCGCCGCGCGCAGCGATCCAGGCACCCCGTACGCTGGGCAGTCCGCTGCGCACGTCAATCGCGGCCGCAGGGTCGGTGTACGGGCCGGAGGTGTCGTAGACGCTGACCACCTCGCCGTTGGTGAGCTGGATATCGCGCACCGGCACACGCAGGTCTGCGTGCAACTGTCCGGGCAGGTAGGCCTTGCGCGAGGCCGGGAAGGGCTCGCGGGCGCGCGCCAGCTGGGCGGCGAAGGATTCACGGGCAAGGGGGTCGGGGGCGTTCATGGTCAGGTCTCCTGGGTCCGGATGGTGGGGTGCTCCGGACTGGACCTGCGCCCGCCGCAGGCATGGGTTGCGCCTGCGGTGCGGCGTGTCTGCCGGATGGGCAGCCACGCACACGGGGAGGGTCGGCTCTTCTTCCGCCGGTATGAACCGGATCAAGTTCGTCGGGTTCGCAGCAGGCCTGTAACACAGGCCGTTTGCATCTCAGCGCATCAGCACACCCCGGAGCAGGCGCGAGTATAGGACAGGGTGAAAAACAGTGTCAGAACCCGCGTTCCAGAATCAGGACGGCAAAAAAGACGCTGGCAGCGATGATCGTCCACTTGAGGACAATGAAGCCCAGCCGCTTGTAGCGGGCCTGCCCCGTTCCCGCATAGAAGGCAAAGCACAGCGCCGCCACGAACAGCAGCAGCATGACGATCCAGCGGAACAGCAACATGGGCAGGCTACGGCTACCAGGCACGCGCCGGCTGCGCGAAGCCGGTGGGCGCGAGGCGCTCGTTGTCGAAAGTAACGATCTCCCACGCCTCCGGGTGCGCCTCCAGTTCGCGCAACAGCAGGTTGTTGAGCGCATGGCCCGAGCGGAAGGCGCTGTAGGCTGCCAGCAAGGGCTTGCCCACAAGGTACAGGTCGCCCATGGCATCCAGGATTTTGTGCTTCACGAACTCGTCGTCGTAGCGCAGGCCGTCGGCGTTGAGCACCTTGTAGTCGTCCATGACGATGGCGTTGTCCAGACCGCCCCCCAGGGCCAGGCCGCTGGAGCGCATCATCTCGACGTCCTTGGTGAAGCCGAAGGTGCGGGCGCGCGCGATGTCGCGGCTGTAGTTGCCGGTGCCGAGGTCGAATTCGACGCACTGCCCTGTGGAATCGACCGCCGGATGGGCGAAGTCGATCTCGAAGCGCAGCTTGTAACCATGGTAGGGATCGAGCCGCGCCCACTTGGCCTGTGCGCCCTCGCCCTGGCGTACCTCGATGGGCTCTTTGACGCGGATGAACCGCTTGGGAGCGTTTTGCAGGGCAATCCCGGCACTTTGCAGCAGGAACACGAAGGACGCAGAAGAACCGTCCAGGATGGGCACTTCCTCTGCCGTGATATCCACATACAGGTTATCCACCCCCAGGCCAGCGCAGGCCGACATCAGGTGCTCCACGGTGTGCACGCGGGCATTGCCGACCGAGATGGTCGATGCCATGCGGGTGTCGGTCACCGCCTGGGTGGACACCGGAATGTCCACCGGCTCGGGCAGGTCGATGCGCCGGAAGACGATGCCGGTATCGGGCTGGGCCGGGCGCAGGGTCAGCTCCACGCGCTGACCGCTGTGCAGGCCCACGCCCACCGCGCGGGTGAGGGACTTGAGGGTACGTTGCGCAAGCATCAGAGAATTTTAGTGCGGCACGCCCTCGGCCGCAGCACCGCTGGAGCTATGGCCTTGATAGAAAACTAGTTCCACTGGCGCCTGAAGAGGGCACGGCCCTCACCAGCGGATACCGCGCAAGGGCCGCCCCGCCGCGCAGGTGTCGTCCCCCTTCCCGCATCGCGCAGCGAGGCGAGAGAACGGGGAAGGCGCGCAGCGCCACAGGGGGTTGCTCCCTGTCAATCCGCCTGCTTGCGCAAAAAGGCCGGGATTTCCAGATCGTCCATGCCACCCGACGACAGTGCATCGACGCGCGCTGCGGCCTGCGTGCGGTTGGTGCGCCAGACGCTGGGCACGGTCATGTTGCCGTAGTCGGTCTGCCCTGCGGGCACACCTGTGACGGCGCCGCTGCTGCCGACCATGGCACTGGTGGCGGTGTGCATCGGATAGGCCATGTTGTCGGTGCCTGTGCGCAGGCCGCCCTGCACCACCGAGATGGGCTGGCGGCGGGCGTTGGCGCGCGACAGGCCGGTGGCCAGCACCGTGACACGGATTTCGTCCCCCAGGCTGTCGTCGTAGGCGGCGCCGAAGATGACATGCGCATCGGTCGAGGCGAAGGCGTTGATGGTGGTCATGGCCAGACGCGACTCGGAGAGCTTGAGGCTGGCCTTGCTGGCCGTCACCAGCACCAGCACGCCCTTGGCGCCCGAAAGGTCGATGCCTTCGAGCAGCGGGCAGGCAATGGCCTGCTCGGCGGCGATGCGCGCGCGGTCCGGGCCGCTGGCGGTGGCGGTACCCATCATGGCCTTGCCGGGCTCGCCCATGATGGTGCACACGTCTTCAAAGTCGACGTTCACCTGGCCGAACTCGTTGATGATTTCGGAGATGCCCCCCACGGCGTTCTTGAGCACGTCATTGGCGTGCGAGAAAGCCTCATCCTGGGTGATGTCGTCGCCCAGCACTTCGAGCAGTTTTTCGTTGAGCACCACGATCAGCGAGTCGACATTGGCTTCCAGCTCGGCCAGGCCTTCGTCGGCGTTCTTCATGCGCCGGCCGCCTTCCCAATCGAACGGTTTGGTGACCACGCCCACGGTGAGGATGCCCATTTCCCGGGCAATACGTGCGATCACCGGCGCCGCACCCGTGCCCGTGCCACCACCCATGCCAGCGGTGATGAACAGCATGTTCGAGCCCTGGATGGCTTCACGAATGCTGTCCACGGCGGCCTCGGCGGCTTCCCGGGCCTTTTCTGGCTTGCTGCCGGCACCCAGACCGGTCTGGCCGAGCTGGATCACGCGGTGCGCCGCGCTGCGCGAGAGTGCCTGTGCATCGGTGTTGGCGCTGACAAATTCCACGCCCTGCACGTTGTGCGCCACCATGTGGTCGACCGCGTTGCCGCCGCCGCCGCCCACGCCGATGACCTTGATCCGGGTGCCCTGGTTGAATTCTTCGACTTCGATCATTTCGATGGTCATGTTGGAGCTCCTGTTGCTGATGGTGTTGTGTTCAATGAGGAAAAACGGGGTTTGGCAAAGCGCGGGAAGGTCGGTGCACGCAGGGAGGCAGGCCGGTGCACCGCCATCGTTTTCGGGGCGGCGGGTGGGGCCGGACGTGCCAGGCAAGACAGCACATGGTCAGAAGTTCCCCACGATGAAATCCTTGAAACGGCTGAAGGCGGACTGCACCGAGCCGCTCTTGTGCGCCACCTTGAAACCACGCAGGCGCGCCAGGCGGGCCTCTTCGAGCAGGCCCATGACGGTGGCCGCGCGCGGCTGGGCCACCATATCGGCCAGCGCGCTGGAATACTTGGGGATGCCCCGGCGCACGGGTTTGAGGAAGATGTCCTCGCCCAGCTCCACCATGCCCGGCATGACCACGCTGCCGCCCGTGAGCACGATGCCCGAGGACAGCACTTCTTCGTAGCCCGACTCGCGGATCACCTGCTGCACGAGCGAAAAAATCTCCTCGACGCGCGGTTCGATCACGCCGGCCAGCGCCTGCTTGCTGATCATGCGCGGACTGCGGTCACCCAGGCCCGGCACCTCGACCTGCGCCTCGGGGTCGGCCAGCAATTGCTTGGCGTAGCCGCTCTCGACCTTGATGTCTTCGGCGTCCTTGGTGGGGGTGCGCAGCGCCATGGCGATGTCGCTGGTGATGAGGTCGCCGGCGATCGGGATCACCGCCGTGTGGCGAATGGCGCCACCGGTGAAGATGGCCACATCGGTGGTGCCGGCGCCGATGTCGACCACGGCCACGCCCAGCTCGCGCTCGTCGTCGGTCAACACCGCCTGGCTGCTGGCCAGCGGGTTGAGCAGCAGCTGCTCGACCTCCAGGCCGCATCGGCGCACGCACTTGATGATGTTTTCGGCCGCGCTTTGCGCACCGGTCACAATGTGGATGTTGGTCTCCAGGCGGATGCCGCTCATTCCGATGGGCTCTTTCACATCCTGCCCGTCGATCACGAACTCCTGCGGCTCCACCAACAGCAGACGCTGGTCGCTGGAGATGTTGATGGCCTTGGCCGTCTCGATCACCCGCGCCACATCGGTGGCCGTGACTTCCTTGTCCTTGATGGCCACCATGCCACGCGAATTCTGGCCCCGGATGTGGCTGCCGGTGATGCCGGTGTACACGCGCTGGATCTTGCAGTCGGCCATCAGCTCGGCTTCTTTGAGCGCCTGCTGGATGCTCTGCACGGTGGCGTCGATGTTCACCACCACACCGCGCTTGAGGCCGTTGCTGGGCGCCACGCCCAGGCCGGCAAGCTTGAGCTCGCCGCCCGGCAGCACCTCGGCCACCACCGCCATGATCTTGGCAGTGCCGATGTCCAGCCCCACCACGACGTCTTTGTATTCTCTTGCCATATGCGTGTCTGCCTTTTGGTTCTGTGTGCTGCTCAGCGACGGGCCGGTGCGGCGGGGTCTGCCGTCAGGGTGGTCACCCCGCGCAGGCGCAGGGCATAGCCTCCGGCGTGGCGCAGGTCGGCGGACTCCAGGGCATCGGTGCGGCGTCCGTACGGAGCGGCCACCTGGGTCAGCGTGCGCACGAATCGCTGTGTGCGCAGCAGCACCTCGTCGGTTGTCCCGCCCCCCAGCTCCACCTGGGCGCCGCTGTCGAGCACCATGCGCCAGCCTCCGCGGCCCGTCAGCTCCAGCTCCTGCACCACCATGCCCAAGGGCTCCACCAGGGCCTGCAGGCTGCCATGCATCTGCAGCACCTGGGCCGACTGTCCCTGCGGTCCCTTGAGCCGGGGCAGGCCCTCGTATTCCGCGTCGTCGGCGTTGGCATCGAACACCTCGCCCTGGCGGTTGAGCATGGCCGTGCCGTCCTCGTCACCCCAGTTCGCCACGGCATGGTGCTCCTGCAGCACCACCTGCAGCGTGCGCGGGTATTCGCGCCGCACCTGCGCACTGCGCACCCAGGGCACCTGCTCGAAGGCGGCCCGGGCCGTGGCCAGATTGAGGGTGAAGAAATTGCCCGCCAGGTGCGGCGCCACGTTGGCGCGCAGCGTGACCGCGTTGTTGTGCACCAGGTCGCCCTGCACCACGATACGCCCGATGGCAAATGCCGGGTGGCGCAACGCCCACCAGGCGCCCGCTGCCAGCACCAGCACGACACAGCCAACGAACAGGACCGTGGCGGTCAGGTTCATGAGCTTGACGTCCAGCGGCGCGGGCAGCGTGGGGTTCATGCAGGGGTTCCTCCCACCGCACCCGGCGGCGTGTCCAGCGTGGCGCTGGCCAGCAGGCGCAGGCACAGGTCTTCGTAGCTGATGCCGGCCGCGCGCGCGGACATGGGTACCAGCGAATGCCCGGTCATTCCGGGCGAGGTGTTGATTTCCAGCAGGAAGGGCTGGCGGTCGCTGGCGCGGACCATGATGTCGGCGCGCGCCCAGCCCCGGCAGCCCAGCGTGCGGAAGGCCTGCACCACCAGGCGCTGGATGGCGTCTTCCTCGGCCTGCGGCAGGCCGCTGGGGCAGTGGTACTGGGTGTCGTCGGTGAAGTACTTGTGCTGGTAGTCGTAGTTGCCCTGCGGCGCCACAATGCGGATCACGGGCAGCGCGTGCGCACCAGCACCCTCGCCCAGAATGGGGCAGGTGGTCTCGTCGCCCTCGATGAACTGCTCGCACAGCACCTCGGGGTCGTAGCGCGAGGCCAGCTCGTACGCGTGGGCACATTGGGCAGGCTCGGTCACCTTGGTCAGGCCGATGGTGGAGCCTTCGCGCGCAGGCTTGACAATCATCGGTGCCCCCAGCGCGGCCAGGGCCTGTTCGGTTTCCTCGCCGCTGGCCACCTGGCGCCAGTCGGGCGTGGGCAGTCCCTCGGCACGCCAGATGCGCTTGGTCATGGTTTTGTCCATGGCGATGCTCGACGCCAGCACACCCGGGCCGGTATACGGGATGCCCAGCAGTTCGAGCGCGCCCTGCACCGTGCCGTCTTCACCGTGGCGGCCGTGCAACGCAATGAAGCAGCGCGCAAAGCCGGATTGCTTGAGTTCGCACAGATCGGTATGGGCCGTGTCGAAGGCGTGGGCATCCACACCGCGCGCGCGCAGCGCCTGCAGCACGCCGGCGCCCGACATGAGCGAGACCTCGCGCTCGGTCGACGATCCGCCCATGAGCACGGCCACCTTGCCCAGTGCGCGCACGTCGATTTGTTGATCCATTTGGCCCATTACGCCCTTCCTCCTTGCGCTGCGTGCTCATGATTTTGCAGCAGCTCCAGCACCTTGCCCGGCACGGCGCCAATCGATCCGGCGCCCATGCACAGCACCACATCGCCGTCCTGGGCGAGGTCGGCGATGGCCTGGGGCAGCCTGGCCACATCGTCGACAAACACCGGCTCCACGCGCCCGGCCACACGCAGTGCGCGCGCCAGCGAACGGCCATCGGCCGCCACCACGGGCGCCTCGCCGGCGGCATAGACCTCGGTGAGCAACACCGCATCGGCGCCGCCGATGACCTTGACAAAATCCTCGAAACAGTCGCGCGTGCGTGAGTAGCGGTGCGGTTGAAACGCCAGCACCAGGCGCCGACCGGCAAACGCACCGCGCGCTGCCGCCAGCGTGGCAGCCATCTCCACCGGGTGGTGACCGTAATCGTCGATCACGGTGAACCGGCCGCCATCGCGGCTGGGGAGGTCGCCATAGCTCTGAAAACGCCGCCCCACGCCCTTGAACTGGGCCAGCGCGCGCAGCACGGCTTCGTCGGGGATGTTCAGCTCCACCGCCACGGCAATGGCCGACAGCGCGTTGAGCACGTTGTGCTCGCCCGCCAGGTTGAGCACCACCTCCATGTCCGGCAGCGTCACGCCGTTGCGTCGCTGCACGGTGAAGTGCATCTGCGCACCCACCGGGCGCACATTCACGGCGCGCACCTGCGCATCCGCGGCGAAACCGTAGCTGGTGATGGGGCACGACACCTCGGGCACGATGGAGCGCACGGCCGGGTTGTCGATGCACAAAATGGCCGTGCCGTAGAACGGCATGCGGTGCAGAAAATCGACAAACGCCTTCTTGAGCCGGCCGAAATCGTGGCCGTAGGTTTCCATGTGATCGGCGTCGATGTTCGTCACCACCGCCATCACGGGCAGCAGATTGAGAAACGAAGCGTCCGACTCGTCGGCCTCGACCACGATGTGCTCACCGCTGCCCAGCTTGGCGTTGGCGCCTGCGCTGTTCAGGCGCCCGCCGATCACGAAGGTCGGGTCCAGCCCGGCCTCGGCCAGCACGCTGGCCACAAGGCTGGTCGTCGTCGTCTTGCCGTGGGCCCCCGCAATCGCGATACCCTGCTTGAGGCGCATGAGCTCGGCCAGCATGAGGGCGCGCGGCACCACCGGGATTGTTTTCTCGCGCGCCGCCAGCACCTCGGGGTTGTCGGCCTTGACGGCGGTGGACGTCACCACCGCATCGGCACCGGCGATGTGCGCCGCCGCGTGACCGGTGAAGGTCTGGATGCCCAGCGCCTGCAGACGGCGCAGCGTGGCGCTGTCACTCAGGTCCGAACCCGAGATCTGGTAACCCAGGTTGAACAGCACCTCGGCGATACCGCTCATGCCCGAGCCCCCGATGCCGACGAAATGGATGTGGCGGATGGCGTGTTTCATAGCTCCTCGCACGCGGTCACCACTTCACGGGTGGCATTGATTTTTTGCATGTTTTTGGCCTTCAGCGCTTTATCTACAAGCGCTGTACGCTCCGTATTTTGTAGCATTTCTGCCAGCCACTGCGGGGAAAGGTCGCGCTGCTGCACCAGCCAGCCGCCCCCGGCCTGCACCAGGAACTGTGCGTTGGTGGTCTGGTGGTCATCCACCGCCGCCGGGAAGGGCACAAACACGGCGGCGGCGCCCACGGCGGCAATCTCGGTGACGGTGCTGGCACCCGCCCGGCAGACGATGAGGTCGGCCTGCGCAAAGGCACTGGCCGTGTCGTCAATGAAGGGCGTCAGTTCGGCCTGCACGCCTGCGGCCTGGTAGTTGGCGCGCAAGGCGTCGATCTGCGCCGCGCCGCTCTGGTGCGTGACCACGGGGCGCTGGTCTGGCGGGATGAGCGCCAGCGCCTGCGGCACGATCTCGTTGAGCGCCCGCGCGCCCAGGCTGCCGCCCACCACCAGCAGGCGCAGCGGGCCACTGCGGCCGGCAAAGCGCTCTGCGGG
Organism: Burkholderiaceae bacterium; assembly: GCA_024710165.1. Taxonomy (GTDB): domain Bacteria; phylum Pseudomonadota; class Gammaproteobacteria; order Burkholderiales; family Burkholderiaceae_C; genus Simplicispira. The sequence continues at coordinate 68,125 of JANJVG010000024.1, read as the reverse complement.
GGAGCCCTGGCGCGTGAATGCGGCGCGCAGCGGGTTGCCCACCCATTGCGCCTTCTTCAGCGCATCGGGGAAGGCGGTGAACACGCGGTCGGCCACCCCCGCCAGCACCTTGTTGGCCATGCCGGCCACGGAGTTCTGCTCGTGCAGCACCAGCGGCTTGCCTGCCAGCACGGCCATCATGCCGCCCGGAAAACTGATGTAGCCACCCAAACCCACCACCACATCGGGCCGCACGCGGCGCACCACCTGCCAGGCCTGCCAGAAGGCGCGCAGCAGGCGCACTGGCAACAGGGCCAGCGTGGCCAGGCCCTTGCCGCGCACGCCCGAAAAGTCGATGGTCTCCAGCGCAAACCCGTGCGATGGCACGATGCGCGCCTCCATGCTGCCGGGCGCACCGAGCCAGTGCACACGCCAGCCGCGCGCGCGCAGCTCCTCGGCCACGGCCAGGCCGGGGAAGATATGGCCACCGGTACCACCGGCCATGATGAGGGCGACCTTGTTGCGCACGCCCGTCATGTCCGGCCACCCCTCATCAACAGTTTGTTTTCATAGTCCACCCGCAGCACCACGGCGATGGCAACAAGGTTCATCAGGATGGCGGAGCCGCCATAGCTCATGAGCGGCAGGGTCAGGCCCTTGGTGGGCAATGCGCCCAGGTTCACCCCCATGTTGATGAAGGCCTGAAAGCCCATCCAGATGGCCACGCCCTGGGCCACGAGGCCCGAAAACACGCGGTCGAGCGCGATGGCCTGGCGGCCGATGTGCATGATGCGGCGCGTCATCCAGAGGAACAGCACGATGAGCGTGAGCACACCGACCAGGCCGAATTCTTCGCCGATCACGGCCAGCAGGAAGTCGGTGTGCGCCTCGGGCAGCCAGTGGAGCTTTTCCACACTGCCGCCCAGACCCACGCCAAACACTTCGCCGCGTCCGAACGCAATCAGCGAGTGCGAGAGCTGGTAGCCCTTGCCCAGGGCATGCTCTTCACTGAACGGGTCGAGGTAGGCAAACACCCGCTCGCGCCGCCAGGGCGAGCTGGCAATCATCAGCCCGAACGCGGCCACCAGAATACCGGAGATCAGGAAGAACATACGGGCGTTCACGCCCCCCAGGAACAGAATGCCCATGGCAATCACGGCCACCACCATGAAGGCACCCATGTCCGGCTCGGCCAGCAACAGCACGCCCACAATGGCCACTGCCGCCCCCATGGGAATCACGGCGCGGAAAAAGCGCTCCTTCACATCCATCTTGCGGCACATGTAGTCGGCCGCATAGATGAGCACGGCAAACTTGGCCAGTTCCGAGGGCTGGAAATTCATGATGCCCAGGCTGAGCCAGCGGCGCGCACCATTAACCGCCGTGCCCACATGCGGCACGAGCACCAGCCCCAGCAGCAGCAACGCAATCAGAAACAACCCACGCGCCGAGCGCTCCCAGGTGGCCATGGACACCTGGAAAGCCAGCAGCGCCGCCACAAAGGCCATCACCAGCGCAAACACGTGGCGCAGCAAAAAGTGCGTGGGGGCGATCTTGCCAAAGCGCGGGTTGTCGGGCATGGCAATCGAGGCCGAATACACCATCACCAGCCCCCAGGACAGCAGTGCCACCACCACCCACAGCAGTGCCTGGTCAAAACCCAGCACGCTCGCGGGCGTGGCCGTGGTCTGGCGGTACTCGGTGCCGCCCACACGCACGGGCAACACATCGGCGGCCTTGCCCGGCAGGCCGCCGAACCAGCCGGCCATGCGCTGCAGCACGCTGCTGGACGAGGTGGTGCCGCTCATTGCAGCCCCCCCAGGCCCTGGCCTGCGTCCTGCGCGATCTGGCGCACGGTGTCGACGAACACGTGCGCGCGGTGCGCATAGTCGCGGAACATGTCCAGGCTGGCGCACGCTGGCGACATCAGCACGGCATCCCCGGCCTGGGCGCACTGTGCGGCCTGCTGCACGGCTTCGGGCAAAGTGGCGGCATCGTGCAGCACGACGCCGGTGTCCTGCAGCGCGGCCCGGATCTGCGGCGCGTCGCGCCCGATCAGCACCACGGCGCGGGCATAACGCGCGATCGGCGCCGCCAGCGGCGAGAAATCCTGACCCTTGCCGTCGCCCCCCAGGATGACCACCAGTCGGCGGTCGGCGCCCAGGCCCGCCAGCGCGGCCACGGTGGCGCCCACGTTGGTGCCCTTGCTGTCGTCAAAATACTCGACCTCGTTCACGATGCCGATCGGCTCGACGCGGTGCGGCTCGCCCCGGTACTCGCGCAGGCCGTAGAGCATGGCGCCCAGCGGGCAGCCCGCCGCCGTGGCCAGGGCCAGCGCAGCCAGGGCGTTGACGGCGTTGTGCCGGCCCCGGATGCGCAAGGCATCGGCGGGCATGAGGCGCTGGATGTGCAGTTCTTCCTCGTGCAGCTTGCTGCGCCTGAGGGTCTCGTCGGCCTGCTGTGCGCGCACCAGCCAGGCCATGCCACCCACCACCTCGATGCCGAAATCGCCCGGCCGCTGCGGCATGTCGCCGCCGAAGGTGACGTGGGCACGCAGTTGCGGTTTTTGCAGTTTCACACGCACAGGCTCGGGCAGCATGCCCATCACGGCGCCATCTTCACGGTTGAGCACCATCAGGCTGCTGCGGCCGAAGATGCGGGCCTTGGCTGCTGCGTAGGCGCGCATGTCGCCATGCCAGTCCAGGTGGTCCTGCGTGATGTTGAGCACCGTGGCGGCCGTGGGCTCGAAACCCGTCACACCATCGAGCTGGAAACTTGACAGCTCCAGCACCCACACCTCGGGCAGGTCGCCCGCGTCGATGCGCGCAGCCAGGGTGTCGAGCAGCGTGGGGCCGATGTTGCCGGCCACAGCCACCGACCTGCCCGCATGCTCCACCAGCTGCCCGGTGAGCGAGGTGACCGTCGTTTTGCCGTTGGTGCCCGTGATGGCCAGTACGGCCGGTGCGTAGCCGTGGGCCTCGCGCAGACGGCGCAGGGCCATGGAATACAAGCTTAATTCGCCTCCAGCGCTTATTCCACAAGCGTCAGCAGCTATTAATACAGGAGCTATCACACCAGGCGACAGGCCCGGTGAGCGCAGCACCACCGTCAACGATTGCCCTTCAACCAGACGGGCGTCCATGGCACCGGCGACAAACTGCACCTGGGGCAGTTCCTGCTGCAGTGCAGCCAGCTGGGGCGGCACTGCGCGGGTGTCGGCCACGGTGACCTGCGCACCACAGCGCACGCACCAGCGCGCCATGGCCAGCCCCGATGCACCCAGCCCGAGGATCAGCACCTTCTCGCCCTGCATCGGCGGGTCGGCCTGCAGCGGCCATCCGGCGGGCACCGCCGTGGCGGTGTGGTCGGTTGGCACGGGGGGCGCATCGGCCGGGGCACTGGCCGGTGCAGCAGGCTCTGCAGCGGCGACATCGGAAAAAATGCGCGCCACGAAGTCGGAGGCGTCCCGCGCAGCCGTGAGGGCCTGTGGCACCGGCGGCCGCGCTGCCGGGGCCACAGCGTGCTCCTGCGGCTCTTCATGCGGCGCCGCAGGCCCCGGCAGGGGATGGAGGTCGTCGTTCGTGTTCATCGCAGCTTCAGCGTGGACAGGCCGATGAGGCACAACAGCATGGTGATGATCCAGAAGCGCACGACGACCTGCGTCTCCTTCCAGCCACTCTTCTCGAAATGGTGGTGCAGTGGCGCCATCTTCAGCAGGCGCCGGCCTTCGCCGTATTTGCGCTTGGTGTACTTGAACCAGGTCACCTGCAGCATCACCGACAGCGCCTCGACCACGAAGATGCCGCCCATGATGGCCAGCACGATCTCCTGGCGCACGATCACGGCAATCGTCCCCAGAGCGGCGCCCAGCGCCAGCGCGCCCACGTCGCCCATGAACACCTGGGCCGGGTGCGTGTTGAACCACAGGAAGGCCAGGCCCGCACCAGCCATGGCCGCGCAGAAAATCAACAGCTCGCCCGCGCCCGGAATGTGCGGAAAGAACAGGTACCTGGAATACACCGCGCTGCCCGCCACATAAGCGAAGATGCCCAGTGCCGAGCCCACCATCACCACCGGCATGATGGCCAGGCCGTCGAGCCCGTCTGTCAGGTTCACGGCGTTGCTCGAACCGACGATGACGAGGTAGGTCAGGATGACGAAGCCGAGCACGCCCAGCGGGTAGCTCACTTCCTTGAAAAACGGCAGCAGCAGACCCGCCTTCGGGGGCAGGTTCACATCAAAACCCGAGCGTACCCAGGAGACAAACAGCTCGAGCACCTTGAAATTGGAGCTTTCCGAGATGCTGAACACCAGGTAGAGCGCCGCCAGCAGTCCGATGATCGACTGCCACAGGTACTTCTCGCGCGAGCGCATGCCGTTGGGGTCTTTGTAGACCACCTTGCGCCAGTCGTCGGCCCAGCCGATGGCACCGAAACCCAGCGTGACAATCAGCACGATCCAGACGAAGCGGTTCGACAGATCGGCCCACAGCAGGGTGGAAGTCGCGATCGACAGCAGGATCAGCACCCCGCCCATGGTGGGCGTGCCGCTCTTGACGTGGTGCGTCTCCATGCCGTTGGTGCGGATGGGCTGGCCGATCTTGAGTTCGGTGAGACGCCGGATCACGCGCGGCCCGGCGAACAGGCCGATCAGCAGCGCCGTCACGGCGCCCAGCACCGCGCGCAGCGTGAGGTACTGGAACACGCGCAGAAAGCCGAGGTCCGGCGACAGGCCTTGCAGCCATTCGGCGATCCACATCAGCATGGCGCACCCCGGGAATTCATGCGGTCAACGCGTTGTGCCATGGCTTGCCTCCTGCGCTGCAGCGGGTTGTTCTGCGGTGGCGGCAATTGCCTCCACCACCTGTTCCATCTTCATGAACCGCGATCCCTTCACCAGCACGCTGCCCATGGCGGGCAGGGCTTCGCGCACCGCTGCCTGCAGCGATGCCATGTCATTGAAATGCCGGGCGCCGCCGAAGGCCGCCACGGCGTGGGCCGATTGCACGCCCAGCGCGTACAGGTGTTCGATGCCACGGGCCTGCGCATGGGCGCCCGCCTCGGCATGGAACTCCGGCCCCTGATCTCCCACCTCGCCCATGTCGCCGAGCACCAGCAGGCGCGGCGCGGGCAGCTCGGCCAGCACGTCGATGGCGGCGCGCATGGAGTCGGGGTTGGCGTTGTAGCTGTCATCCACCACGGTGACGGCGCGCGCGCCGCTGGCCACGCTGAAGGCGCGCGAGCGCCCCTTGACCGGCGTGAACGCCGACAGGCCGCGTGCGACGGCCTCCAGGGGCACGCCCGCCGCCAGCGCGCAGGCCGCGGCGGCCAGGGCGTTGGTGACGTTGTGGCGGCCGGCGATGTGCAGATCGCATTCCAGAGCGCCCTGCGGCGTGGCGATCTGCACGCGCCAGGCACCCCCGTCCCACACGGCCCGGGTGCAGCGCACGTCGGCGCCCTGGGCGCCGAAACTGAGGCATCGGCGCGCACCGGCGAGCTGACGCCACAACGGCGTGTAAACATCGTCTGCCGGGAACACGGCCACGCCGTCTGGCGGCAATGCCTCCAGCACGGAGCCGTTTTCCTCGGCCACGGCCTGCACCGTGTGCATGAATTCAAGGTGCTCGCGCTGGGCGTTGTTCACCAGAGCCACGGTGGGCCGTGTGATGGCGGCCAGGGAGGCGATTTCGCCCGGGTGATTCATGCCCAGTTCGACCACACCGACGCGGTGCTGCGCAGAAAGGCGCAGCAGGGTCTGCGGCACGCCGATGGCGTTGTTCAGGTTGCCCTGGGTGGCAAAGGCGGCCTCCTGCGCATGGGCGCGCAGGATGGTGGCGATCATCTGCGTCACCGTCGTCTTGCCGTTGCTGCCGGTGACGGCGACCAGCGGCAGGGTGTACCGGGCGCGCCAGCCCGCCGCGAGCAGCCCGAGCGCGTGCAGGGTGTCGGGCACCTCGATGCCAGGCAGCCCGGCTGCCTCCAGCCCGCCGTGGGCGATGGCGGCCACGGCGCCAGCCGCACGCGCCTGCGCGAGAAAAGTGTTGGCGTCGAAGCGTTCGCCCTTCAGGGCCACGAACAGGTCGCCCGCCACGAGGCTGCGCGTGTCGGTGTGCACGCGCTCCAACGCCACGGCGCCATCACCCACGAGCCGCGCGCGCGGCTCGTGGGCGTGAATCCAGGCGAAGGCCTGCTGCAGCGTCATCATTGCCATGTGCTGGCCCCCCGGCGCCGCAGCGCCTCGCGCGCCTGCGCCAGGTCGGAAAACGGCCGGCGCACGCCAGCGGTTTCCTGGGTGTCCTCGTGGCCCTTGCCGGCGATCAGCACCACGTCCCGCGCGTCGGCCTCCTGCAGCGCCAGCGCGATGGCCGCCGCGCGGTCGGGCTCGGCGCACACGGTCTCACCGGCAATGGTGCCCAGCAGGATCTGGTGGATGATGTGCGCCGGGTCTTCGCTGCGCGGGTTGTCACTGGTCACCACCACCCAGTCGGCATGGCGCTGGGCGCTGGCGCCCATGAGCGGACGCTTGCCAGCGTCACGGTCGCCGCCGCAGCCGAACACGCACCAGAGCTGGCCGCCGCGCTCCCGCGCCAGCGGCGCCAGCGCCTGCAGGGCCTTGTCGAGCGCGTCGGGCGTGTGGGCATAGTCCACGGCCACCAGCGGCTGGCCCGGCGCCACCAGCCGCTCCATGCGGCCGGGCACGGGCGCCAGTTGCGCACAGGCCTGCACGGCGTCCCGCAGCGGCACGCCCAGGGCGCGCAGCCCTGCGATCACGCCCAGCAGGTTGGAGACGTTGTAGTCGCCGATCATGGCCGTCTGCAGCACCTGCTGCTGCGCGCCTTCCACCACGGTGAAGCGCAGGCCGCCTTCGCCCCAGCCCAGGTCCGTGGCGCGCAGGCGCGCGTCGTGCCGCATCGAAACACTCCACAGGTCCAGCCCACGGCCCGCCAACGACGGGTGCAGTTCGGCGCCGCGTGGGTCGTCGGTGTTGACCACGGCGGCCTGCAGGCCCGGCCAGTCGAACAACGCGGTCTTGGCCTGCCAGTAGGCATCCATGCTGGCGTGGTAGTCCAGGTGGTCCTGCGTGAAGTTGGTGAACAGCGCCACGCGGATGTGCGTGCCCGCGAGCCGGTGCTCGGCCAAGCCGATGGACGAGGCCTCGATGGCGCAGCTGCGCACGCCCGCATCGGTGAACTGGCGGAAGGCGCGCTGCAGCCGCACCGGGTCGGGTGTGGTCATGCCGGTAGCTTCGAGCGCTCCCAACATTCCAAGGCCCAAAGTACCCGCCAGCGCACACGGGGAAAGCGCTGATTGCTCCAAATTTAATAGCGCATGTGCCAACCACCAGGCGGTGCTGGTCTTGCCATTGGTGCCGGTGACGGCGAGCACCTTCAGCGCCTCGGTCGGTGCACCAAACCATTCGGCAGCGATCAGGCCCGTGGCGGCCTTGAGGCCGGGCAGCGCCGCGATGTCGTCGCCCGCAAATGCAAAAGGCGCCACGCCTTCCTGCTCGACCAGGCAGGCGGCCGCACCGCGCACCAGGGCATCGCGCACATGGGCACGGCCATCGGTGACCGCGCCGGGCCAGGCGATGAAGCCGTCACCCGGCTCCACCCGGCGGCTGTCAGTCTGCAGCGTGCCGGTGACGCGCGTGCGCAGCCACTGCACGGCTGCCGAAGCGTTGGCCACAGGGTGCATCACAGGGATTCCTCCACTTCAGCCACGATCTGGGGCTTGACATCCATGTCGGGCTGCTCGCCCATCATGCGCAGCGTCTGCTGCACCACCTCGCTGAACACCGGCGCAGCCACCAGGCCCCCGTACACGCCGCCCTGGGTGGGCTCGTCAATCATCACGGCGACGATGATGCGCGGCTTGTCGATGGGCGCCATGCCGGTGAACCACGAGCGGTATTTGCCGGCCGCATAGCTCTTGCCCACCTGCTTGCGCGCGGTGCCCGACTTGCCACCCACCGAGTAACCCTGCGTTTGCGCCCGCTGGCCGGTGCCGCCCGGGCCGGCCGCCATCTTCAGCATCTTGCGCACCTGGTCGGCCGTGCGCGGCGAGAACACCGGCACGCCCACCGCGGGCTCGCTGGTCTTGAGCATGGTGGCAGGGATGATCTGGCCGTTGTGCGCAAACACGGTGTACGAACGCGCCATCTGGAACAGGCTGGCCGAGAGGCCGTAACCATAGGACATGGTGGCCTGCTCGATCGGGCGCCAGGTCTTGTAGGGGCGCAGGCGACCGCTGACGGCACCCGGAAAGCCGATCTGCGGCTTCTGCCCGAAACCGGCGGCCGAAAAGGTCTCCCACATCTCGCGTGCGGGCATCTGCAGCGCCAGTTTGGTGGTGCCCACGTTGCTCGATTTCTGGATCACCCCCTCCACCGTGAGCACGCCGTAGCTGTGTGTGTCGGAAATGGTGGAGCCGGTGATGGTGAGGCGCCCCGGGGTGGTGTCGATCAGGGTGTCGGGCCGCACCCGCCCGCTTTCAAGCGCCAGGCCGACGGTGAAGGGCTTCATGGTCGAACCCGGCTCGAAGGTGTCGGTGATGGCCCGGTTGCGCAGCTGCTCGCCCGTGAGGTTCTGCCGCTTGCCGGGCGAATAGCTCGGGTAATTGGCCAGCGCCAGCACCTCGCCCGTGATCGCGTCGAGCACCACCACGCTGCCGGCCTTGGCCTTGTGCGCGTGCACCTGGTCACGCAGCTTCTGGTAGGCAAAGAACTGCACCTTGCTGTCGATGGACAACTGCATGTCGCGCCCGTCCACCGGCGGGATCACCTCGCCCACGCCTTCGACCACCCGGCCCAGGCGGTCCTTGATGACGCGGCGCGAGCCCGGCTTGCCCGCCAGCAGGTCATTGAAGGCCAGTTCCATGCCTTCCTGGCCCTTGTCTTCCACGTTGGTGAAACCCACCACGTGCGCAGCAGCCTCGCCCTCGGGGTACTGGCGCTTGTATTCCTTGCGCTGGTAGATGCCCTTGATGCCGAGCTCGGCGATTTTCTGGCCCACGTCCCAGTCGAGCTGGCGCTTGATCCAGACGAAGGTCTTGTCTTCATCGGCCAGCTTGGCCAGCAGCTCTGCCTGGGGCATATCCATCAGGCGCGCCAAGGTCTTGAGCTTGGCGCGCACCTCTGGCTGGTCCTGCTCCACATCCTCGGGAATGGCCCAGATGCTGGCCGCCGGAACGCTGGAGGCCAGGATCAGCCCGTTGCGGTCGAGGATCTTGCCGCGATTGGCAGGTAACTCGAGCGTGCGCGCAAAACGCACCTCGCCCTGGCGCTGGTAGAAATCATTGCCCACCACCTGCACATACGCGGCCCGCGCACCCAGACCGACAAAGCCCAGCGCAATCATCGCCACGATGAACTTGCTGCGCCAGACCGGCGTCTTGCTCGCCAGCAAGGGGCTGTGGGCATAGAGCACGCTGCGACTCATGGCCGGGCCTCCACGGGGGCAGGCCCCGCCAGCGGGTCCACCACATAGTGCGTGATGGCGGGGGTGGCCGTGCGCATGTGCAGCCGGGCCCGCGCCAGCTGCTCCACCCGCAGCGGTGTGGCCTGCGCGCGTTTCTCCACCTCCAGGCGCTGTCGCTCGGTCTCCAGACGCCGTGCTTCAGCGATCGCGCGGTCCAGCTCGGTGTAGAGCTGGCGCGACGCATACTGCGTGTGCACCAGGTACAGCGCGCTGGCAATCACTGCCAGCAGCAGAGCGACACTCAGACGGGTCATGCCGGAACCTCGGTGCGCTCGGCCACGCGCATGACGGCACTGCGCGCACGCGGGTTGGCCGCCACTTCGGCTGCACCGGGCTTGATGCGATCGAGCGCCTTGAGCCGCATGGGCTGCGGCACGGCAAAGGGCGCGCGGCGGTCGAACACTTCCTTGGAGTGCTGTGCAATGAACTGCTTGACGATGCGGTCTTCCAGCGAGTGAAAGCTGATCACCACCAGCCTTCCACCCGGCTGCAGCACCGCCAGGCTGGCCTCTAGCGCCTGTCGCAGCTCTTCAAGTTCGGCGTTGATGAAAATCCGAAAAGCCTGAAATGTGCGCGTGGCAGGGTTCTGGCCGGCCTCGCGGGTCTTGACCGCGCCAGCCACGAGCTCGGCCAGCTCGGCAGTGGTCGCGAGAGGACCCCTTTCCTGCCGCCGAGCAACAATCGCCTTTGCAATGGGGCCAGCAAACCGTTCTTCCCCGTATTCACGTATCACCTCCGCAATCTGCCCCACTTCGGCGTCTGCCAGCCACTCGGCCACGCTCTGGCCGCGCGTGGTGTCCATGCGCATGTCCAGCGGACCGTCAAAACGAAAACTGAATCCCCGCTCCGGCGAGTCGATCTGCGGCGAACTCACACCCAGATCCATCAGCACACCGGCGGCACTGCCTGCCGGCAGGTCGGCGATGTGCCGAAACCCTTCGTGCCGAATGGAAAAACGCGCATCCGGGATGCGCGCTGCTTCGTGAATCGCCTCGGGGTCCTTGTCGAACGCCAGCAGGCGCCCCTGCGGCGACAGCCGTGAGAGGATGCGCCTTGCATGCCCTCCCCGGCCGAACGTGCCGTCGATCCAGGTGCCCGACGGAGCCTCTCCCGCGCCCGCCAGGAGCGCATCCACGGCCTCATCGAGCAGCACGGTGGTGTGTGGGCTGGTTGGAGTCACACGCACCCTTCAGAAGGAAAAATCGTTGAATGCATCGGGCATGGCGCCCTGCAGGGCAGCCGCTTCCTGGGCCTCGTAGGCAGCCTTGTCCCACAGCTCCAGGTGGTTGCCCATACCCAGCAGGATGGCGTCCCTGGTCAGGCCGGCGGCTTCGCGCAGCTCGGGTGACACCAGCACACGGCCCGTGGCGTCCATTTCCACATCCATGGCGTAGCCCATGAAGATGCGCTTCCAGCCCTGGGCCGACATGGGCAGCTGGGCGATGCGCTCGCGAAACAACTCCCACTCGGGGCGCGGAAAGACCATCAGGCAGCCGTGCGGGTGGCGGGTGATGGTGAGCTGGCCGGCGGCTTGCGCGCTCAGGGCGTCACGGTGCCGGGTCGGCACGGAAAGCCGACCCTTCGCATCCAGACTGAGCGAAGAAGCCCCTTGAAACACAGCCCAACCCCTTGTTGTTCGATCGACCCGCCCGGTCACGACAAACCGGTGGAAATGGCACTTTTCACCACTAAAGTGCACTTTTTTGCACTGTAGCAGGAAAAACCTGGCCTACAAGGGCGCTTGCAACATCTACTTGCAATGAAATCAAGGACTTAGCCGCGACATTGCATCCGGGAAAGGGCAAAAATCGTTACAGGGAAAGCAGTTAGCAACCCCTGTGAAAGTAACACCTGAGGGATCGTTGCACGCAAAAAAATCCCCGCCGGTGGCGGGGTGCGGACCAAAGACTGTCTGCCTCAAAGAATGAAGCGCGAGAGATCTTCGTCCTGGCTCAAGGCCTGCAGGCGCTCATCCACATAGGCGGCGTCCACGGTCACCGTCTGGCCGCTGCGGTGCGCGGCATCAAAGCTCACTTCATCGAGCAGGCGCTCCATCACGGTCGACAGGCGCCGCGCACCGATGTTCTCGGTGCGCTCATTCACCTCGAACGCGATGCGCGCCAGGCGCGTGACGCCTTCGGGCGTGAACTCCAGCGTGACCCCCTCGGTCGCCAGCAAGGCCTGGTACTGGCGCACCAGCGAGGCGTGGGTTTGCGTCAGGATCGCCTCGAAATCTTCCACCGAGAGCGAGCCCAGCTCCACCCGGATCGGAAAACGCCCCTGCAACTCGGGAATCAGGTCGCTGGGTTTGGCCAGATGAAAGGCCCCGGAGGCAATGAACAGGATGTGGTCCGTCTTGACCATGCCGTACTTGGTGGACACCGTGGTGCCCTCCACCAGCGGCAGCAGGTCGCGCTGCACGCCCTGGCGCGAGACATCGGCGCCGCTGGTTTCCTGCCGCGCAGCCACCTTGTCGATCTCGTCGATGAAGACGATGCCGTTCTGCTCGGCGTTCTGGATGGCGCGCAGCTTGATCTCTTCCTCGTTCACCAGCTTGCCCGCTTCTTCCTCGATGAGCAGGCGGCGTGCCTCCGCAATCGGCAGCTTGCGTGCCTTGCGTTTGCCCTGGCCCATCTGGCTGAACACCCCGCGCAACTGCTCGGCCATGTCTTCCATGCCGGCAGGGCCCATGATTTCGAGCTGCGGACGGGCCTCGGCAAGGTCGATCTCGATCTCCTTGTCGTCGAGCTGGCCCTCGCGCAGCTTTTTGCGGAACACCTGGCGTGCCGTGCTGTCGGCCGGAGGCTCGCCGCCGGGGGTGCGGGCGGTGGGGATCAGGACATCCAGGATGCGTTCTTCCGCTGCATCTTCGGCACGCGTACGCACTTGGCGCACCTGGGCCTCGCGCTCCTGTTTCACGGCGATTTCGGCCAGGTCGCGGATGATGGCGTCCACGTCCTTGCCCACATAGCCCACCTCGGTGAACTTGGTGGCCTCGACCTTGATGAAGGGCGCATCGGCCAGGCGTGCCAGGCGCCGCGCGATCTCGGTCTTGCCCACGCCGGTGGGGCCGATCATGAGAATGTTCTTAGGCGTGATTTCGTGGCGCAGCGCCTCGGGCACCTGCTGACGGCGCCAGCGGTTGCGCAGTGCAATGGCCACGGCCCGCTTGGCGCCGGCCTGGCCGACGATGTGGCGATCGAGTTCGGAAACGATTTCCTGGGGGGTCATGGACGACATGGAAAATTCCAATAAAAACAGCCTCTAGCGCATATAAATAAAGCACTAGTAGCTATTAAATCAATAGCATTTGAGACCGTTCAAAGCGTCTCGATGGTGTGGTGCATGTTGGTGTAGATGCACAGCTCGCCCGCGATCGCCAGCGACTTGCGCACGATCTCCTCGGCCGACAGTTCGGTATGGTTCAGCAGCGCCTTGGCCGCCGAATGGGCATAGGCGCCCCCCGAACCAATGGCCACGATGCCCTGTTCGGGCTCCAGCACATCGCCGTTGCCGGTGATGATGAGCGAGGCCTCGTGGTCGGCCACGGCCAGCATGGCTTCCAGGCGGCGCAGCACGCGGTCGGTGCGCCAGTCCTTGGTCAGCTCGATGGCAGCGCGCACCAGGTGGCCCTGGTGCTTGTCCAGCTTGGCCTCAAAGCGCTCGAACAGCGTGAAGGCGTCGGCCGTGGCACCGGCAAAGCCCGCCAGCACCTTGCCATGGTGCAGCTTGCGCACCTTGCGCGCCGTGCCCTTGACGACGATGTTGCCCAGCGTGACCTGGCCGTCGCCGCCGATGGCGACCTGGATTCCGTCCGCCGTCTGCCGGCGCACGCTGAGGATGGTGGTCCCGTGGAACACCGGAGATTCGCTGGATGCATTCATAACGACGGCACTTGGGGGCGGCGGCACCATTTGCAAGCCACCCGGGCAGGACAGGGTCAGTTCTTGCGTGGAACAACCCAGGCATGTTCGTTGATGCCCACCACGTTGAAAAACACCGCCACCAGCCGGTGCAGGTTCTGGAAGCGCACCTCGCGGCCCTGGGCCTGCTGCACGGCCGCCCAGTTGAGCACGGACCCGGCTGCAGAAAAGTCGATGCGGATGAGCTTGTCGCACGGCACGATGATCGGCTCATGGGCCGGCGTGTGCTCGCGCAGGGCGGACAGCACGGCGCCTGCATCGACTTCGATGTGTCCTGAAAGCCCTTGCACGGCCGGCGGCTGTGTTTCACCGAAGCCGCTCAGGGGCGCCGGCCCGGTGGGTTCGGCCCAGTGGGTGCGGGCCACCAGGGGGGGCGTGGGCGCCGGGGGGGCGGCGGGCTCGGGCGCCGCGCCATCGCTGTAGCTGCAGCGCGGCTGCGCCCATGAGGGGGGCGAGACCTCGTAGGTCACGCAGTAATCGAGCGCCACCATTTCAAACTCGTCGGGCTTGCCCATGAAGCGCAGCGCAGCCATGCGCAGCCGCCACCACTCGGGGTTGGCGCTGCGGTCTCCCGACAGGGTGCGGGCCTCCATCAGGGCCTGCAGGGCGTCAGCACCGACAAACACGATCTGCACATTCAGGTCGGCCCAGCGCGTGAACTCGTTGGCCAGGGCGGTGAGGGCTGCATCGTCGATCGACTCGATGCCCGACCAGGTCATCGTCCAGGGCGATGCCGTGCGACCCAGCGAAGCGTGCAGGGCGGCCACGGACTGCAGGCCCAGCGCCGCCGGGGCGTTCCAGGTGAAATCGCGGCGCACGACGGGTGCGGGGGCGTCCTGCACCACGGTCTGCAGACCCAGTTGCTCGGGCAGCGAAAACCACAGGGGGGCCGAGCGCGAAAAACGGGCCGCAAAATCGATGGCCAGGGTGTCAAAACGGTCCTGCTGCCCCGTGGCCCGGTACAGGTCGAACAGCGTCATCCAGATCTCGAACAGCGACGCGTCGTCGTCGTGCGCATGCTGCCCCAGTACATCGAGCAGGCCCGCTTCGGCACCGGCATGGTCGCCATTGGCAAAGCGGATGGCAGCTTCTTCGAGATCGGGTTCGTGCACGAATTCCTCCTGTTCGGGGGCAGGGGCCGGCGTAGCCGCTGGCGGCCATGCGGTCCCGACCGCAGGCGCCCGGGCCTCGTCCGTCAACACGCGTGAGGACACCCTTCCAAAGCCTTCGATGCCCATGCTGTCGTTGGCGAACAGCGGCTCGGCCGCAGCCTGCGGCGACAACGAAGCCGGGAAGGACAGCGGCGCCGTAGGGGCAAAGGACGGCATCGAGTCGGGGCCGCTGCGGACAGGGGCGGCTGCGTCGGCCAGCGAGCCTTCCACGGTCACCGGCGGGCCCTCGGCCTGCACGGGGGGCGAGCCTGACTGCTTGCTCTTCCACCACTGCATCGACATCTGCGCTTCGATCTCGTCGATCTTCTTGATCGTCCCGGCGCGGTCGTCGGGCGAGGTCAGGCTGCTCTGAAAAAACGAGGGGCGGGCGGCAGGGTCATCCGTGCGCGTGCCCGAGAGGGCATCGCGCTGGCGCAGCTTGCGCAGCTGATCGAACTCCCGCCGCCGCACGAAGTCGTTGCGGCGCTTGCGCTCGATCATCTCCTTGAGCATCTGCTTGCTGTACTGGCTTTCCTTGTCCTCTGCAAGAGCGTCGAGCTCGTTCCAGTTGACCGTAGGATTGCGCACAAAACGCACCACTTTGGACAGAAGTCCGCCGCCGGTGGTGGTTTCGTCCTTGCTCATGGTGCTGGGAAGAATCTGTGGCGCAGTGGCTGGGGGTCAGTCGCCAAACATCTTCTGCTTGAGCTCACGGCGCTGCTGCGCTTCGAGCGACAGGGTGGCCGTGGGGCGGGCCAGCAGCCGGCCCACGCCGATGGGCTCACCGGTTTCGTCACAGTAGCCGTAGTCGCCCGCATCGATGCGGGCGATCGACTGCTCGATCTTCTTGAGCAGCTTGCGCTCGCGGTCGCGGGTGCGCAGCTCCAGGGCATGCTCTTCCTCGATGGTGGCGCGGTCGGCCGGGTCGGGGACCACCACGGTGTCCTCGCGCAGGTGTTCGGTGGTCTCGCCAGCGTTGTTGTGCATGTCCTGCTTGAGGGTGACCAGCTTGCGACGGAAGAACGCCATCTGCGTGTCGTTCATGTACTCGCTGTCGGGCATGGCCAGAATTTCGGCGTCGGTCAGCTCTTCCAGCTGTTTGGTTTTCCAGTTGTCGGCCAGCCGGGCGTCTTTCTTGGTGGAGGCCAGGGAGGGCGACACTTGCATTGTGGAGGGCATGGTATTGGTATAGCTCGCTTTGGCCGCAGTCGATGCAACCGACTGGGCCATGGATGGTACGGTCAATTGGGCCAGGCGAGAAGAAGGCCGAGTACTGCGCAATGGCATCTGGCCAGAGCTCGGCTGCGCGGCAACCGCCGGCTCGGATACCTTGGCGGGCGCCTTGCCGACACCGGTTTTGGCAGCGGCCGAGGGGGCCTTGGCAGCCGCCTTGGGTTTGCTGGTTTCAGCTTTCAATTCCTGTCTCCTCGCAGTTCGGGCAAACCAGCTGCGGTACGCGGGGCACACACAGGCAGGTCGGTGAGTGGTGAGCCCTGGTGATCACCGGGGCGCGATTGTATCGACACCCGCTGACGGCAACCGTGGCACACGCAAATATCCACAAGGGTATTCCACGAGCGGCGATGGCACCGCATCGCTCAGACCAGGCACTGGTCCAGCCCCTGCTCCAGGATGTCGCGCGGCAGCTCGATGCCGATAAACACCATCTTGCTCTGGCGTGCCTCGCCCTCGGCCCACTGCGGGCCCAGGTCGCTGCCCATGAGCTGGTGCACGCCCTGGAAGATGACCTTGCGCTCGGTGCCCTTCATGTGCAGCACACCCTTGTAGCGCAGCATGCGCGGGCCGTAGATGTTGACGATGGCGCCCAGAAAATCCTCCAGCTTGGCCGGATCGAACGCACGCTCGGCGCGGTAGACGAAGCTCTTGACGTCATCGTCATGGTGGTGGTGGCGCCCCTTCTGGTGCGAGGGGTGGTTGCAGGGCTCGCCATGCGCATGGTCGTGGTGATGGTGGTGCCCATGGTCATGGCCATGGTCATGCTCGCAATGCCCGTGGTCATGGTCGCAGTGGCTGTGGTCGTCCTCGTCCTTGAGGAAGTCGGGGTCGATGTCCAGCTTGGCGTTGAGGTTGAAACCGCGCAGGTCCAGCACCTCGGCCAGCGGCACCTCGCCAAAGTGCACCGCCTTGATCGGCGCGCGCGGGTTCATGTGCTTGAGGCGGTGGGTGAGCGCGTCCACGTCGTCTGCGCTGACCAGGTCGGTCTTGGACAGGAAGATCTGGTCGGCAAAGCCCACCTGGCGGCGCGCCTCCTGGCGGTCGTCGAGCTGCTGCTGGGCGTGCCTGGCGTCCACCAGGGTAAGGATGGAGTCGATGAGGTAGGTCTCGGCGATTTCTTCGTCCATGAAGAAGGTCTGCGCCACCGGGCCGGGGTCAGCCAGGCCGGTGGTCTCGATGACCACGCGGTCAAACGCCAGCAGGCCCTTGCGGCGCTTGGCGGCCAGCAGTTGCAGGGTTTCACGCAGGTCTTCGCGGATGGTGCAGCAGATGCAGCCGTTGCTCATCTGCACGATCTGCTCCTCGCTGTCGGTCACGAGGATGTCGTTGTCGATGTTCTCCTCGCCGAACTCGTTTTCGATGACGGCGATCTTCTGGCCGTGGACTTCGGACAGCACGCGCTTGAGCAAGGTGGTCTTGCCCGAGCCCAGGAAGCCGGTAAGGATGGTGACGGGAATGAGGGACATGGGGAGCCTTGGGGGAAAAACGGGGGGGGGGAATCCAAAAACTGTAGCCGAGCTGTCAAGCCCCTGCGCGCAGGGGCTGCAAGGATTCAATGAATTTTTGGCCTCTAGCGCTTATTCAGCAAGCGCGAGTAGCTATTATTTTTAAAGCATTCGATCTTTACTTGCGCATCACGGCCAGGCCCTTGAGGTACTCGCCCTCAGGAAACTCCAGCGTCATGGGATGGTCGGGCGCCCCACCCAGGCGCTCCAGGATGTAGCCGTCCACCCCCGCGTCGGCCCCGGCCGAGGCGACGATCTTGTGGAACAGGTCGGCGCTGATGCCGCCCGAGCACGAGAAGGTGTAGAGCATGCCGCCGGGTTCGAGCAACTGCAGCGCCAGGCGGTTGATGTCCTTGTAGGCACGCGCGGCGCGCTCGGCGTGCGCGGCGGTGGGGGCAAATTTGGGCGGGTCGAGCACGATGGCGTCAAAAGTGCGCCCTTCCTTGAGAAACTGGCGCAGCGAGGCGTTCACGTCGGCATCAAGAAAGGTGGCACGCGCGGCGTCAAAGCCGTTGAGCGCGACATGCGCGCGGGCGCGCTCCAGCGCCGGGCCAGACGAGTCGATGGACACCACCTCGCCGTCCTCCACCCCGGCCGCGCGCTGGCCCGCCAGCGCCGCCACCGAAAAGCCCCCGGTATAGCAATAGCAATTGAGCACACGGCGCAGCCCCAGGCGCTGCACGCAGTCGGCAAAGCGCTTGCGGCTGTCGCGCTGGTCCAGGTAGAAACCGGTCTTGTGGCCCTCGGCAATGTTGAGCGTGAGAAGCCACTGGTGCTCGTGGATCTCCAACTCCAGCGGGGGCGCCTCACCCCCGGCCGCCGGGCCGCCGCGCAGCCAGCCGGTGCTGCTCTCCAGCCCTTCGAGCTGGCGCACGCTGGCGTCCGAGCGCTCGTACAGGCGCGCCAGGCCCGTGGCCTGCAAGAGCGCATCGGCCAGCACACCTTTCCAGCGCTCCGTGCCCGCGCTGGTGAACTGCACCACCAGCGTGTCGCCATAGCGGTCCACGATGAGGCCGGGCAGACCATCCGATTCGCCGTGCACCAGGCGCACGCCGTTGCTTTGTATGTCAAATCGGCTTCTAGCGCTTATTGCACGAGCGCAAGCAGCTATGAAAAAAGAAGCATCAATACGCTGCGCTTCGTCAAAACTCCACACCCGCGCGCGGATGCGCGAACTCGGGCTGAACGCCGCCCAGGCCAGAAACTGGCCCTCGTGCGACTCCACGCGCACGGTTTCGCCGCTGTCGCCGCCGCCCTTGGCGATGGCGCTGTCAAAGATCCAGGGGTGGCGGCGCTGCAGCGAGCGCTCTTTGCCGGGTCGAAGTCGAATCGTTTTCATGCACCGGATTGTGCGTGCTACCCAGGAGCCGGGAGCCCCTTGGCCGCGTTTTTCAAGGGCACTGCCTTCGGCACACCCTCACCAGAGCATGAATTTGGCTAAAATGATAAATAAAACATCAAAAAGATCATTTTGATCAATGCGTTACTCCCCATGAACGGCCTGCGGTCTGACGCCCTGACGACGCAGGATGCCCCGAACCCGCCCGGCCAGATCATCAAGAAAGTGATCGACACCCTCAGCAAACCGAACAACAGTCGCTGGAGCTGCTCCTGCACAGCGCGCCGGAGCGGTTTGTGCCTACCATCCACCCTGGTCCAGCGAATCTGAAACATTGGCGGTGCACAGCGCTGCACATCGCCACCTCGGCTCAAGGAGCGAACATGCAGTACCGGAAAAGATACGTCGCCATCCAGGCAGCGCAGGCCGGCATGACGCTGGCCGCACCGGCCGACGCAGTGGCCGCAGGCTCCAGGGCATTCAGCCTGCCCCAGGGGCATGTGCTGACCGCCGACAACCTGCAACAGCTTCGCCAGCACCGCGTGGAGTACATCGTCGCCTCGATGCCCGACCCGCGCCCGGACGCGCAGATCGCAGAAGACAATGCGCGCGCCGCCGAGCACGTGCAGCGCCTCTTCGCCGGGGCCAACCTGTCCGATCCCTGCACCGCGGCCCTGCTGGCGCAGGTGCTGGCCTTCCGGAGCACCTGATGACCCCGATCCAGACCCCCCTCACCCAGGACTTTGTGTTGTCGCAGCTCGACACGCTGCCGGCGTTTCCCCGGACGGTGCAGCGCATCCTGGCTTCGGTGGACGACCCGGAAAGCAACATGGCCGAACTGGCCCACCTGGTGGCCCACGACCCGGCCATCGCTGCCCGCGTGTTCGCCGCGGCCCACAAGGCCGCCATGGAGCGCGATCGCGTGGTGGACGACATTTACACCGCCACCTCGCTGATCGGCATACAGGCAGTCCGCGAAATTGCGCTTTTTTTCAGCATGGCCGGGTTCATCCGGGAGCTCACGGACGATCTGGCCCAGGGTTCGCTCTGGCGCCACAGCGTGGCCGTGGGCGTGTGTGCGCAGGAGCTGGCCTGGCATGTCCGCTCCGGCACATCCATCCACCACGCCTTCATTGCCGGGCTGTTGCACGACATCGGGCAGTTCTGGTTGCTGCGGCATGCAGCGCAGGCCAGCAGCGCCTGCTGGGCACGCGTGCACAGCGAGGGCATCGACATCTGCCAGGCCGAGAAGGCCGTTTTCGGCACCGACCATGCGGTTCTGGGGTCATGGCTGGTTCAGGCCTGGGGGCTGCCGGCATCGATTGCCAGCGCCGTCCAGGGCCACCACCGGCCCGATGCGGCCGCCGACGGGCAGCCGTTGGTCGATGTGCTGCATGTGGCGGAGGTGCTGAGCAACGCGCTCGAACTCAATGGACACACCAACGTGCATGTGTCCTACCTGTCGCCCCGGGCCTGCGAGGCGCTGGGTGTGGTCTGGGACGGGGAGATCCTCCCGCTGTTTGGCCGCATCGAGGCCCGTGCCCAGTACATGAGCAGCTACCTCATGGGCTGATGACCGATGCCATGACCGATCGCCGCCACCCCCCGGACTCCGGATGGGGGCGCAAGGCTCAGGCTTTGACGTACACCGTGAGCCCACCGCCCTGCGTGGCCTCGTAGTCCTGCATGCGTTCGATCAGCCGGGCACTCAGCACTTGGCCTGCCGCGAGCAGCGGCATACCGTCGCGGTGGGCGAACTCGCGGGCCAGCACCATCCCCGGCGTGAGTGCAGCGACGGCGACCTCGCGCTCGCTCGGCCGCGGTTTGGGCGGCGCCGTGACCAAGGCGCGCAAAGCGTCGAGCACCTGCGGGTCGTAGCGCACGCCGCGTGCTTTTTCCATGGCTTGCAGCGCCTCTTCAGGCTTGAAACGCAGCGCCGAGAGCGCCCCGATCTGCAGCCCGTCATAGTCGTTGGCCACCAGCAGAATGCGCGCTCCCAGCGGAATGTCGTCGCCCCACAGTCCATCCGGGAAACCCTGGCCGTCGTAACACTCATGGTGGTGACGCACCAATTGGGCAATCGGCGAGAGCTCATCGATGCCGATAAGTATCAATTCGGCATCGACGGGGTGCTTCTGGTAAATGCGCCGCTCATCATCGCTGAGGGTGCGCTGGGCACGAGAGAGCAACGCGTCGGAAAATCCGATCTTGCCGATGTCGTGCAACAGCCCGGCCACAAAAACATTCTGCAGATCGGCGCCCTTCAGCCCCATGCGTTGCGCGATGGACCGCGCCAGCGCTGCCACACGGCGTGAGTGTCCGGCCATGATCGGGTGGCGCATCTCGATCAGCGACGTGAATATCTTGACCGCGACAAAAAAGCTTTGCTTGAGCTGCTCGTGCGCCTTCTGCAATTCGTCCGTGCGCTCCTGCACCTTCGCTTCGAGCGACTCATTGAGCTCGCGCAGGGTTTCATTTTGCTGCCGGGTCAGTGCCTCCAGCCGCTCCTTGTCGCGCTGCAGGGCACGTGCATCGAGGCCCTGGCGCACGCTGATCAGCAGATCATCGTCCACCCACGGCTTGTTCATGTAGCGGTAGATCTGGCCCTGGTTGATGGCCTCGATGGCCGAGGCCATGTCGGCATAGCCCGTGAGCAGAAAGCGCATGACATCGGGCCATTCTGCGCGCACGGCTGCGAGGAACTGCGCCCCGTCCATGTGCGGCATGCGCATATCGGAGATGACCAGATCGACCGGCTCGCTGCGCAGGAGGTCCAGCCCCTGCGCGCCACTCTCGGCAACGAGAACCCGGTAGCCACAGGGGCGAAAAAGGCGCCGCAGCGACGACAGGATGTTGGGTTCGTCATCCACGCACAGGACGGTGAAGGCGGGCGGCGCGGCGTTGTCAGGCATCGGGGGGCTCCACGGCAGAGTCGGTTCGCTGCTGAAAAAGGGGCTGGATGAGGGGCAGCGAGATGCTGAAGATCGTGCCGCGCCCCACTTCGCTGGAAACAAAAATCTGCCCGCGGTGCTTCTGGATGATGCTGTAGGACAAAGACAAACCCAGCCCCGTGCCCTTGCCCACGGCCTTGGTGGTGAAGAACGGGTCGAACACCTTTTGCTGCAGCTCCCGCGAGATGCCACAGCCGTTGTCCTCGATCTCCACCCACACCCGGCCACGCTTCTGCCCGGTGCGCAGGGTGATGCGCCCGCGCCCTTCGCCCATGGCCTGGGCCGCATTGACCAGCAGGTTCAAAAACACCTGGTTGAGCTGCGCTGGCAGGCAGGGCACCAAAGGGATGTCGCCATACTCCTTGACCACGTCCACCTGGTATTTGAGCTCGTTGGCGGCGAGGCTGAGCGTGGAATCGATGCCCTGGTGCAGGTCGGCCAGCTGCCATTCCTCGTGGGTTTCCACGCGCGAAAAGTTCTTGAGGTCCTGCACGATCTTTTTCACACGGCCCGTGCCCTCCTGGCACTCGCGCACCAGCGCGGGTACGTCGCCCCGAAGAAAGTCCAGGTCGAACTCTTTGCGCACACGCTCGAGCGCCGCCTGCAGGTCGGGCGGTCCCTCGGCCTGGCGGACAAGGTCTTCATACCGCTGCAGGGCCTCGAACACATCGCCAAGGTAGCGACCCAGGGCATTGAGGTTGGAGTGCACGTACCCGATGGGGTTGTTGATTTCGTGCGCCACCCCCGCAGCAAGTTGCCCTATCGAGGCGAGTTTCTCGGCCTGCACCAATTGTTGGTGCGCCTCGGTGAGCTGTTCCTGCACTCTCTTGCGCTCGGTGATGTCCACCAGCGTTTCGATGGCTCCGATGACGGTGCCGTGCACATCACGCAACAAGGTGGCGGTAAAGACAAACCACTTGTCGAGATGCGCGAAATAGCCTTCGACCTCCCAGGCATCCGGGATGAGGTCCGAGCGCCTGATGCGGCCCTCGTAGAGCTCAAGCAGCACCGCTTCGCTCGCACCGTCCAGCATGAGGTCCGCCAGAATGGGGCTTTTCGCTTCGTAAAAAGCCCGCCAGGGCTCCCGTGTGCCCACCATGGCAGTTGCCGGGACGCCAAAGGTTCTCTCCAGCGCACGGTTCCAGTGGGTGACTTCGTGCCGCACGTTGAGCACCAGCGTGGGCACGGGGTCACTGTCGACGATCTGGGTCAGCATCTGCCAGCCGTCTTGCGGGCCGGCAACACCCGCAAGAAGATCGGCAGACTCCGTGGGCATGCTGCGCTCCCTGATTCAGTGGTTCTGCGCAGGGCGACGCGCGGCCATGGCCTCAGCGCCCCGTCCCGCCCTGCGCCAGGAGCGCACGCACCTGCTGGCCCAGCAGTTCCCAGCTCGCCTGCGCGGCGGCTGCCGCAGACCGGGCGGCGTGTTCTTCGGTGGTGCGTGCCAGCCGGGCTGCCTGCTCCTGGCCCAGCATCGCCAGCGCCGACTTGAGGTTGTGGGCCACGTGCCGCAGGGCCTGCACATCGCCCGTCTGCACGGCCAGATCGCCGTCGCCCAGGTCTTTGGGAAACTGGGCCAGGCTGGCAGCCCGGTAGGCCTCGTACATCGAACGGTTGCCGTCAAAAAACGTGCGCACCGGGTCGGCCGGGGGTGCAACCTGGGCAGGCGGCGCATCGGCCGCCAGGGCGTCGGACACACAGGCCATCAGACTGCCCACCGAAGCCGGCTTGTGCAGCACGCGCCAGACCTGCAGCGCCTGGAGCTGCTGCTCCATGGCCGGATCAATGCCCCCGCTGAACACCACGGTGCGGCATGGCACGCCCGTCGAACGCGCCTGCTCGGCCAGCCATTGCAGCAGTTCCAGGCCGGAGCCATCGGGAAGCGCCAGGTCCGTCATGACCAGCTGCACCGCCGCATCGGCCAGTGCCTGGCGCGCCTGCGCCAGCGTGGCGCAGGGCACCAGCTGCACGGGCAAGGGTTCGAGCGCCATCTCCACGAACAGGCGCAAGGCGGCGTCGTCTTCGAGCAGGAGCACCCGCAGGGCTGGCATGTGACTCCCTCAGACCACGGCGCCCAGGCAGCCGGTCAGCAGCGCCGGCAAATCCTGCACCAGTTGCGGCTTGTGTACCACCGGCAGGCCCGTCAGCGCGAAGGCATAGGGGCCACGCTGCTCCTCGTCGAGCGAGGTCACCACGATCACACGGCTGCGCTGAAACTGCGCATGGGATCGCAGGCGGGAAATCAGGGCCGCGCCATCGATACCGGGCAACAGGAGGTCGACCAGCAGCACGTCGGGCTGCAATTCGCCCGCCATGGCCAGGCCCACAATGCCATCGTCGGCCACATGCAGATCGACCTGGGGGAAATCGTGCGCCATGATCAGGCGCACCAGGTTCTGGAAATGGGCGGAATCCTCGATCAACAGCACCCTCGGGCGGCGGGTGGGCTCCCCCCCCTTGCGTGCACCGCCTTGCGGGGCACGGGCGCCCACCGCACCCGGCACGGCATCGGCGGCCCGCTCCGGCGCCTGCGCCGCTGCCCCCTCGGCCGCTGCAGTGCCGACACCCCCTTGGCGCCGCCTCAGCCAGCGCTCGACCGAGGCCCGCGCAATGCGCCGGTGGCCTCCGGGCGTTTTCCAGGCCTCGAGCTCGCCGCGGTCCACCATGAGCTGGACCGAACGCACGGCCAGGCCCAGCACCCGCGCGGCATCGCGCGTGCTGCAGTCCGCCGGCAAAGACATGACGTCGCTTGGATTCATGGGCGGAAATTCTATCACTTCGAAATCCACACATATGATAAAATTGATAAATTGCACTTCAAAACGCTACGCACCATGACCAAACGCATCCTGATCGTCGAAGACCACGCGGACATCCGCCGCCTGATCCGCATGACCCTGGAGTTTGAAAACCACGAAATCCACGAAGCGGCCAACGCCGACGAAGGCTTGCTGGCGGTGCGCCACCTGCTGCCCGATCTGCTGCTGCTGGACATCATGATGCCTGGCAGCATGGATGGCCTGGACCTGTGCCGCATGGTCAAGAACGACCCGTCTCTGGGCCTGCCCAAGGTGGTGCTGCTGACGGCGCGCGGCCAGAGCCACGACATCGAAGCCGGCCGCAAAGCCGGCGCCGACGCCTACCTGCTCAAGCCCTTCAGCCCTCTCAAACTGATTGAAACCATCGACAGCCTGGACGCCTGCACACCGGGCGCAGCGGCATGATCCAGCCTGGCGTGCCAGCCACCCAGTTCGACCCTGCGGCAGCAAACCAGATGGAGACGATCATTTCCGACCTAGGGCGCATGTACCAGGAGCGCAACGAAGCCCTGCAGGAGGTGGCCCGCGCCCACCACGAGGCCCTGTTCCGGCTGGCCATTGCGGCGGAATACAAGGACGACGACACCGGCGTGCACATCGTGCGCCTGGGTTTTCTGGCCGGTGCGCTGGCGCAGTGGCTCGGGCAGTCCCGGGAATTTGTCGCCTTGATGCGCAAGGCGGCGCCCATGCACGACATCGGCAAGATCGGCATCCCGGACAGCGTGCTCAAGAAGCCCGGCAACTTCTCGCCCGACGAACGCCGGATCATGAACCGCCACCCGGCCATTGGCGCAAGCATTCTGGGGCAATCGCGTATCGCGCTGTTCCAGATAGCTGCCGAAATCGCGCTTTCACACCACGAGCGCTGGGATGGGCAAGGCTATCCCCACCGGCTGGCGGGAGCAGCCATTCCGCTGTCGGGGCGCATCGTGTCAGTGGTGGATTTTTATGACGCCCTGACGATGGACCGGGTCTACCGGCAGGCCCTGAGCCACGAAAAGGCCCTGGAGATGATCGTGGCCGAGCGCGGCAAGGCCTTCGACCCCGACATCGTGGACTGTTTCGTGCGAAACCACGGCGCCATCCGTGCGCTGCACGATCGCGTCACGGCGCAGCGCCCGTCGTTTGCCGACCTGGTGGAGAGCGATGGAGGCAGCCTGTGACCGCGCGCACCAGAGTACCGAGGGCCGCATGGATTGTGGCGCTGGCAGCGGGCCTGCTCGGGCTGGGCGCCGGGGCGGGCGAAGTGCACAGCCGCGTGCAGGCCCGGGGCGAACTGAAGGTCTGCATCTGGCCGGACTACCCGCGCATCTCGTTCCGCGACCCCCGGACCGGGCAGCTGAGCGGACTGGATATCGATCTGGCCACCGCACTGGCGGGCGATCTGCAGGTGCGACTGCAATTCGTCGAATCGTCGTTTGTCTCCCTGGTGCAGGACCTGCACAGCGACCGCTGCGACGTGGCCATGTTCGGCATCGCCATGCTGCCCCAGCGCACGGCGCAACTGCAGTTTTCGACACCGTATCTGCACAGCGGCATCCACGCCGTGGCGAACCGTGCCAGCCGCGTCGTGCGGCAATGGGCCGACATCGACCGCCCGGGCGTGCTGGTCGGCGTGCAGGCCGGCACCTTCATGGAGCAGGTCATGCGCGAACGGCTGCAGCACGCCAGCCTGGTGTCCATCCAGCCCCCGCAAACGCGCGAGCGCGAGCTCATGGCCGGCCGGGTGGACGTGTTCATGACCGACTATCCCCATGGCACCGCCCTGGTCGAGAGCAGCCACTGGGCCAGCCTGCTGGTGCCCCCGGAACCCGTTCAGGTGCTGCCCTACGCCCACGCCAGCAAACCCGGCGACGCCGCATGGCTTGCCACACTGAACGCCTTCATGGCCCGTATCCGCAAGGATGGCCGGCTGGACGCCGCAGCCCGGCGCCATGGCCTGGCCGGCATCGTCCTGCACGCAAAGAACCCACCATGAAACGCGCCTCCTCTGCCGTCCTGTCCTCCTTGATCGCAACGGCCAGCCGCAGTGTGCTGGCCGGTGGCATGCTGTTGCTGCTGGCCGTGATCACGGGCACGGCATCGCTGATGTGGCTGGAACACCGCCGCACGCAAGCCACGCACCGCCAGCAGCTCGACCTGCAGGCCAGCGTGATGGAAGCCCATGCCAGCCAGGTCTTTGAAAACACCCGGCTGGCCCTCGACTTCCTGGCCAAAAAACTGAGGATCGAGAGCCTCACGCCTGCACAGGTGGAAGCAGAGCAGTCGTACCGGCTGCAGGGGCTGCCGTTTCTGCGCAGCATTGCCATCGTTGATGAACAGGGCATGGTGCTGGCGTCCACCGCGGCCTCCGACCGGGGGGGATTTGTAGACCTGCAACGCCTGACCCGCGTGGCGCCGCAGGACGGGCAGGTCGTCATCGGTCCCTGGCTGGCAGGGCGCGGACTGGTGCAGGACCCACGGCCAAGCGCCGCCACACCGGCTGGGCTGGGCTTCATTCCGGTGGTGCGCCGGGTGCAGCTGTCGCCCGACGCTGCGCTGCTGCTGGTGGCCCAGGTCAACCCCGACGCGCTCGCCAACTACCAGCTAAAGCTGCAGGAAATCGGGCTGCCGGGCACCCAGGTGCTGCTGGCCCTGACCGACGGCACCCTGCTGACCCAGATCGGCAACGACACCCTGGCACCGGGCAGCAGCCTGGCAGCACACCCGCTGTTCCGTACGCCCCTGGCAGCGCTCAAGGGCAGCTACGGACCCGTCGACACCTTTCAGACCCCCAGCCTGGGTGCCTGGCACGCTTCCAGCAACCACCCCCTGGTGTCGATGGTGGAGCAGCCCTACAAGGCGACCACCGACCAGTGGCTGGCCGCGCTGCGCGGCCCCTTGCTGTTCATGACCGTGGCCCTGGCGATGGTCGGCTTCATGGTGCAGGCCGCCTGGCGCAGCAACCGTGCGCGCGAAGCGGCTCAGCGCGAGCGTGATGCCGCGCTGGAAGAAACCGCACACCGCGAGCAGGAGCTGTCCATTCTGTTCAAGAGTGTGCAAGAGCTGATTTTTCGCACCGATGCCGCCGGCGTGCTCCAGCTCGTCAACGCCCGCTGGCGCGCGATCACAGGGCGCCCCGAAGCGCGTGCGCACGGCCAGCGCCTGCGCGACGCCGTGGCGCCAGACTGCAGCGATGAGGTCGATGCCCTGTTTGACCCCCACCGGGGCACCGGGGTGCGCACGGCCCAGGTCCATATGCGGGGACAGCAGGGCGAAATGCGCGTGCTGGAGTTTTCGGTCGTGCCCCTGACCGATCCCGACGGCCAGCTGCGCGGGTTTGCGGGCAGCGCCTCGGACATCACCGCCTTGCTGGCGGCGCAGCAACGCCTGCAGGAGCACCTGGCCTACACCGAGCGGATCCTGGAATGCAACCCGCTGCCGATCAGCCTGACCGACATGCAAGGCCGGTTCATCTCGGTCAACCAGGCCTGGGAAAGCTTCATGGGCCGACAGCGCACCGAGGTGCTGGGCCGGCGCAGCTTTGATTTTCTGCCCGAGCAGGAGGCCCAGGCCTACGAGGCCTACACAGAACCATTGCTGCGCGAAGGCGGGCCGGTGCGCTACGAGGAGCGGGTGCGCAGACCCGACGGCAACGTGCGCGACGTGCAGATCAGCAAGGTGCTGCTGCGCTCACCAAAGGGCCATCCGATCGGCATTCTGAGCACCAAACTCGACATCACGGAATTTCTGGCGGCCCGCGACATGGCCGAGCAGGCCTCGCGCACCAAATCGGAGTTTGTGGCCAACATCAGCCACGAGCTGCGCACACCGCTGCAGTCCATCCTGGGGTTTTCCGAACTGGGCCTGGTGCGGGGGCGCCACCAGAACACCCTGTCGGCGATGTTCAGCGACATCCATGCGGCCGGTCAGCGCATGCTCGGGCTGGTCAACGACCTGCTCGACATCTCCAAGATCGAGAGCACGGTGGGCGCGTTCCATTTCGAGCGCACCGATGTGCGCGACCTCATCGAAGACGTGGGCACCGAGCTGGAGCTGCTGCTGGGTGACAAACGCCTGAGCCTGGACCTGCGGCTGGGCCGTACGCCCCTGATTGCCAAGGTGGACCCCACACGTTTGCAGCAGGTGGTGCGCAATGTGCTGTCGAATGCAGTGAAGTTTTCGCCCCAGGACAGCATCATCGACATCACCGCCGAGGGCTCGGATGACGATACCATCCGCATCGAGGTGCGCGACCATGGGCCCGGCATCCCGCCGCAAGAGCTCGAGGCGGTGTTCGAGGCCTTCGTGCAGTCCAGCCAGACGCGCGACGGATCGGGGGGCACCGGGCTGGGCCTGGCCATCTGCCGCAAAATCCTGAGCGCGCACGGCGGGCACATCCATGCCAGCAATGCACCCGACGGGGGCTGCATCTTCCACATCGCGCTGCCCACCGCGCACTACACCGACACCATGCCCGCACCGCTCACATGACCCGCACCCAACCCACCACACCGTGGCGCCAGCATTCGGCCCGAAGGTATTCGGTGGTGGCCTGCGTGTTCAGCGCCTGTGTGCTGCTGGGCGCCTGGGCCACCATGGCCACCATGCTGCATTGGCAGTGGAAAGAAACCCTGAACGCTGAAATGCGCCAGAACACCAATGCGGCCGTGGCGTTCAAGGAACACACGCTGCGCATTCTGGACACGGTGGACCAGGCCATGTGGCGGGTGCAGAACAGCATTCGCGACCGGCATGTCCAGAGCCTGGATCTGATCAGCATCGCCAACGAAACCGGCATGGTGCCGCACATCCTCACCCAGCTGTCCTTTGTGGATGCCGATGGCATCTTCCGGGGCAGCAACCTCGACCCGGATGGCTCCAAGAGCCAGAACGTCAGCCTGAAGGACCGGGACCACATCCGCGTGCACCTGCAGCCCGAGAGCACGACCTCCCGGCCCATGCAGAACGGCCTGTTCGTCAGCAAGCCCCTGGTGGGCAAGGTGTCGGGGGTGCGCACCATCCAGCTCACGCGCAAGCTCGTTACCGAAAACGGCCACACCGTCGGCGTGATCGTTGCCTCGCTCAACCAGAACCATTTCATCGAGACCTACCAGGGCGCAGACTTCGGCGCCCAAGGCGGTGTGGTGCTGGCCGGCCTGGACGGCGAACTGCGCGTGCGGGTGATCGGCGGCACCAGCACGGAGATCGTGACCCCCCTGCCCGAGGTGATCACCCAGGCCACCGGCCTGAAACACCGCGGCGCCCTCCAGGCCCTGTCGGCCGACGGGGTCGAGCGCATCATTGGTTTCAGCCGCGTGGGCGACTACGACCTGACGGTGCAGACGGCTACGTCAACCGAGGAGGCCTTTGCGTCGTGGCGCGAGATGCGCACGATCGTGCTGCTGCTCACCGCGCTGCTGAGTGTGGCCGTGGTGATCTTTGTGGCGGCTTTTCTGTCCAGCATCAGCCGGCTGGCTCGCAACCACGAGGCCCTGCAGCGCAGCGAGGCCGAGGCACAGCGTACCAACCAGGCCAAAAGCGAGTTCCTGGCGGCCATGTCGCACGAACTGCGCACGCCGCTGACGAGTATCCGGGGGTTTGCCGAGCTCATGGAGCTGCGCGCCCAGGAGCCCCGGGTGCGGGAGCAGTCGGGGCTCATCCGCCAGGGTGCCGAGCACCTCAACGCCCTGCTGACGGAAATTCTCGATCTGGCCAAGATCGAGGCCGGCGCCATGGGAACGACCCCCGAGCCCGTCGACCTGCAGACCCTGGTGTCGGAGGTGACGGAACTGTTTCGCGTCAGCACTGCGGCCAAATCGCTCGGGCTCACCAGCAGCGTGGCGCCCGACGTGCCCGCCACGCTGGTGGTTGATCGCCTCAAGTTGCGGCAGATTCTGAACAACCTGCTGTCCAATGCCATCAAGTTCACGTCGCAGGGCCACATCGACCTGCGCGTGG
This sequence comes from Burkholderiaceae bacterium, assembly GCA_024710165.1. Taxonomy (GTDB): domain Bacteria; phylum Pseudomonadota; class Gammaproteobacteria; order Burkholderiales; family Burkholderiaceae_C; genus Simplicispira. The sequence goes on along the minus strand of JANJVG010000024.1, from coordinate 37,807 downwards.
CACCCGGCCCCCAGGCGGGCTGGGTGAGCTTTCACATCCAGGACACCGGGCCGGGCATTGCGCCAGACCTGCACGCGGTCATTTTCGAGAAGTTCAGCCAGGGCAACGCCCGCACCAGCTACCAGCACGGCGGCACCGGGCTGGGCCTGTCGCTCTCGCGTGCGCTGGCCGAACTGCTGGGCGGCACGCTGACGATGCAATCGGCCGTGGGCGAGGGCTCGACCTTCACGCTGTCGCTGCCCGTGCACCTGCCCGAGGCCCACGCCACGCAGGCCGCTTAGTCCGCCGGCTTTTTGTGCGCCCGGGGGTGCGCCTGGTCGTACACCTGAGCCAGGTGCTGGTAATCCAGCCGCGTGTAGACCTGGGTGGTGGTGATGCTGGCGTGGCCCAACAGCTCCTGCACGGCGCGCAGGTCGCCACTGCTTTGCAGCAGGTGGCTGGCGAACGAATGGCGCAGCATGTGCGGGTGCACCGGCGTGGTCAGCCCTGCCTGCTGGCTGCGCTGGCGCAGCCGCAACCAGATGGACTGGGCCGACAGGCGTGTGCCGCGCTGGCCCACGAAGAGTGCGGCATCGAGCCGGCCCGGCGCAAACGGCCCGGCGCGCAGCTCCAGCCAGGCCTGCAGCGCCCGCAGCGCGGCCGAACCCACGGGCAGGCTGCGGCGTTTGCTGCCTTTGCCCAGCACATGCACTTCGGCGGCCTGCAGGTCGATCCAGCCGCGCCCCAGACGTTCGGTGTCGGGGCCGGGTGCCACATCCAGCCCGGTCAGTTCGCCCACGCGCAGGCCGCAGCCGTACAGCAGCTCGACCATGGCGGCGTCGCGCGCTTCCAGCCAGGGGTCGGCGCCGGGCTCGGCATGGTCGGCCAGGCGCACGGCGTCGTCCACGCCCAGGGCCTTGGGCAGGGGCTTGGGGGCCTTGGGCGCGCGCACGCCCTGCACAGGGTTGTGCTCGGTCAGCCCCTGGCGCGCGGCCCACAGGTAGAAACCCCGCCAGCCCGAGAGGATGAGCGCTATGCCGCGCCCGCTGCGCCCGCCCGCATGCATCTGCGCCACGGCACGGCGAATGTGCGCGGTCTGCAATTGCAACAGCGGCAGCCCCACCGGTGCGGCCACCTGCTGCAGGCGCTGCAAATCCAGCGTGTAGAGGGTGACAGTGCGCGCGGCCAGGCGCTTTTCGACGCGCACATGCTCCAGGTAGCGCTGGGCTTCGGGGGGCAGCGACGCGGGGGCGGTCATGCCTTGCGTGCCAATCGGTTCATCGCTCCACAACACGGAGCATCGCCAACCACCCGCAACACGAGTGCTGCCCAAGCCAGCGGCCACCGCGCAAGGGCCGCCCCGCCGCGCTGGTGGCGCCCCCTGCCCGCAACGCGCAGCAGTGCGAGAGCAGGGGGAAGGCGCGAAGCGCCACAGGGGGGGGTGGTCACATCACCTCAAGCGCAGCAGCGCTGCGCTGGCGAGTTCTGCCATGCGCGCGAGGAAGTCCGTGCCCATGGTGGCGTCAAAGCGCTGGGGGTCGGGCGAGCCCAGCACCAGCAGGCCAAAGGCCGGGGTGGCGCTGTCGATGGCGCCCACGCGCAGCGGCAGCAGGGCAATGGACTGGGCCGCAGGCGCACCGCCCTGCTCCAGCCAGCCCGAGGGCTCGAAGCCCAGGTTGGGACCGCAGAACGGCATGGTGAGCGAGCTGGCAAAGGCCTGCGCGTCCTCGCTGGCGCCCAGGGCAAAGTCGCAGTCGATGTAGGCACCCGAGACGCCCCACACGCGCACGGCAGCCTGCGGCACATCGAACAGGGTGCGCACGCCGTCGGCCACGGCCGGCGGCAGGTCGATGGGGTCGCGCACCTGCAGCAGGCTGCCGGTCCAGTGGTGCACCTTCCGGGCGATGGCCTCGTTCTCGTGGCTGTTGCGCACCATCTCCATCACGCGCTGCTCCAGACCCTTGATTTTTTCGCGCAGCATTTCGGCCTGGCGCTCGTGCAGGCTCACGGCGCGCTGGCCATGCGGGCTGGTGAGCTGCACGCCCGCCAGCACCTCGGCGTGGCGTTCAAAAAAGCCGGGCGTGCGCAGCAGGAATTCGGCAATGTCGTCTTCGGTGATGGGATGAATGCGGGAAGTCATGGGGTATCGGGGAGGTCGATCTGGCCTTCGAACACAGTGGTGGCCGGGCCGGTCAGGAACACGGAGTCGGCCTCCTGGCCGCTCCAGGCGATGGTGAGCAGGCCGCCGCGCGTCTGCACGTCCACGCGCGCATCCAGCAGGCCCAGGTGAATGCCCGCCGCCACGGCCGCGCAGGCGCCGGTGCCGCAGGCCAGGGTTTCGCCCGCGCCGCGCTCGAACACGCGCAGGCGCACATGGCTGCGGTCCACCACCTGCAGGTAGCCCGCGTTCACGCGCTGGGGAAAACGGGCGTGGCATTCGATGAGCGGGCCGGTCTGCGCCACGGGAGCGCTGTCCACGTCGTCCACCAATTGCACGGCGTGCGGGTTGCCCATGGAGACAACCACTACCAAAACAGTAGCTACCTGCGCTTGCCCATTAAGCGCCAGAGGCCATTTTTGCCCCAAACCCTGGGGCACGGGCGTGAGGCCTGCGGCGTCGAAGGGCACGCGCGCCGGGTCGAACTGCGGGCGGCCCATGTCCACGGTGACACGGCCGTCGGGCGTGAGTTCGGGCGCGATCACGCCCGAGAGCGTCTGCACGCGGATGCGGTCTTTGGGCGTGAGGCCCTTGTCGCGCACGTAGCGAGCAAAGCAGCGCGCGCCGTTGCCGCACTGCTCCACCTCGCCGCCGTCGGCGTTGTGGATGAGGTATTCGAAGTCGATGCCCTCACCCGGCGAGGGCCGCACGGTGAGGATCTGGTCGGCCCCCACGCCAAAGTGGCGGTCGGCCAGCAGGCGGTAATGCGCAGGCGTGAGCCCCAGGCGTTCCTGGGTTTCGTCCAGCACGACAAAGTCGTTGCCCGCACCCTGCATCTTGGTAAAGCGAATTTGCATGGCCTGGATTATCGGGGCTGGCCGTCGTCCCCGCCGCAGGGTGGGGGTGCAGGCTGTGCCGATAATGGGTGCATGACACGCCCCAACCAGCTCCTGCACCCGCCCCGCCCGCCCGTCCCCGCCCTCCCCGCCGCCACCGTGCTGTTGCTGCGCGATGGCGCGCAGGGGCTGGAGGTGCTGATGACGCGGCGCTCGACCAAAGCCAGCTTCGCGCCCGGCGCCTATGTGTTCCCCGGCGGCGGCATCGACGCGCTCGATGCCCAGTCGCACCACGCCGCCGCACGCCGCGCCACGCAGGGCGACGAGCAGCTCACCGAGGCCATTGCCGCCATCCGCGAGAGCTTCGAGGAGCTGGGCGTGCTGCTGGCGCGCCATCCCGACGGGCGCTGGGCCGATGCCGACGACATCGCCGCGCTCGACCGCCAGGCCCCGTTCGCCGCACAATGCCAGGCGCGCGGCCTGCGGCTGGCCGCCGACGGGGTGTTCATCCTGGCGCGCTGGATCACCGACCGCGACCTGCCCAAGCGCTTTGACGTGCCCTTCCTCGTGGCACGCATGCCCGAAGGCCAGACGCCCGTGGCCGACGAGGCCGAGCAATTCGAGCCCCAATGGGTGCGCCCGCAGGACGCTCTGGAGCGCCACGCGGCCGGCGGCTTCTTCATGATCTTCCCGACCATCCGCACGCTGCAGCGGCTGGTGCCCTTCGCGCGCGTGGACGATGTGCTGGCCGCCTGCGCCGTGAGCGAAGCCCCGCTGTGGACGAGCTGCCCGCGCGCGGGTCTGCTGGCCGGCAAGGACGCGCGCTACATGGAAGACGAAATGCCCTTCGGCGAGCTGGCCCTGGTCTGCCCCGACGGGCAGATCGCCCACCCGCTGGACTGGCAGAGCGAGCGCGCCGTGCCGCTCTTGAAGAACGTGCAGCGCCTGACCGCCCCCAACCCCGGCGTGATGACCGGCCCCGGCACCAACAGCTACCTGGTGGGCGACCCGGCCACGGGCTACATCGCCATCGACCCCGGCCCGGCGGACGCCGAGCACCTGGCACGCCTGTGGCGCGCGGCGGGCGGCGACATCCGCATGATCGTGTGCACGCATTCACACCCCGACCATTCTCCCGGCGCCGCGCCGTTGCAGCAGATGTGCCTGCGCGCGGGGCGCGCCGCGCCGCCCATCCTGGGCCGGCCCTCGGCCCCCACGGCGCGTGCCGACAGCCAGTTCACACCCGACCGTTCGCTATCGAATGATGAGCTGCTAACGCTCACCGGTAAAGGGCTTGACGGCGAAATCACCCATACGCTGCAGGTGGTGCACACGCCGGGCCACGCGGCCAACCATGTGTGCCTGCTGCTGCGGGAAGACGGCCTGCTGTTTTCCGGCGACCACATCCTCAACGGCAGCACCACCATCATCAACCCGCCCGACGGCAACATGGCCGACTACCTCGACGCGCTCGACCGGCTCGACCAGCTGTGCGCCGAACACGGCGTGGAGTTCATCCTGCCCGCGCACGGCCATGTGCTGGGCGAGGCGCGCGCCGCCATCGCCCAACTCAAGGGCCACCGCCTGGCGCGCGAGGCCAAGGTCCTCGCCGCCATGCAGCAGCTGCCCGAAGGCACGGTGGAGCAGTGGGTGGAGCTGGCCTATGCCGACGTGCCGCCGCGCATGTGGCCGCTGGCGCAGCGCTCACTGATCGCGCATGTGGAGCGCATCCGCGCCATGGAGCCTGGCAATGACTGACAAGAATTCCGACCCCGGCCACATCCGCCTGGCCAAACGCGTAGCCGAACAACTGGCCTGCTCGCGCAGCATGGCCGAGCAATTCATCGAAGGCGGCTTTGTACGTGTGGAAGGCCAGGTGGAGGAGCTCCCCGGCGCGCGCGTGCGCCCCGACCAGGCGGTGATGGTGGAGAAAGACGCCAGCCTGCTCGAACTCACCCCCGTCACCCTGCTGCTGCACAAGCCCCCAGGCTACGAGGCCGGGCTGGGCCTGGAGGCTGGCGCCGCCGCGCACGGCAGCCGCAGCCAGGGTGCGCCGTCAGCCCTCACGCTGCTGGGCGCGCCGTCCCACATGCCCGAGGATGCCGCAGACATCCGCGTGCTGCTGCGCCACTTCAAACAACTGGAATGCTTCACACCGCTGCCCACCCCCGCCAGCGGGCTGGTGGTCTACACGCAGGACAAGCGCATCGCGCGCAAGCTGCAGGAGGACATCGAGACGCTGGAGCAGGAATGCATCGTCGAGGTGGCGGGCCAGATTGCCGACAACGGCTTGAAAAAGCTCTGCCACGGCCTCTCGTTCAACGGCCGCCCGCTGCCCCCCATCAAGGTGAGCTGGCAGAACGAAACCCGCCTGCGCTTTGCGCTCAAGGGCATACGCCCCGGGCAGATCCCGGCCATGTGCGAAGCCGTGGGTCTGAAGGTCGTGGCCCTCAAGCGCATCCGCATCGGCCGCGTGCCGCTGGCCAAGGTGCCTGAGGGGCAGTGGCGGTATCTGCAGGGGTGGGAGAAGTTTTGATTACCCAAAACAATAGCAGCTTGCGCTTATCCAGCAAAGGCTGGACGCTGTTTTGATGGGTAAAAGTGTGAAGCGCGCCGATAAGCCGGATTCTGTGCACCCGGTTGCCCGGGCGTGACCGCCATTACTCTGGGCCGGGGGTCGCCCACCCGGCTCGGTGCTACCTACCCGCCAGCTCTCCCTGCGGAACCACAAGGTCGAGAGAGGTCGCCCTGCTCCCGTGGCTGGCCTACTTGGTATTGCTGCGCGTAGAGATTGCCCGTTTCACCCGAAGCGGGCGCCGCCCGCTTCGGGTGAAACACCCTCCGTGGCTTGCAGCCTGCTCCGACTCGTCTCTGTTGCTCTGATCCTCACCTCACGGTGGGCAGCCGTTAGCTGCTACGCTGTCCTGTGCAGTCCGGACGTTCCTCCAGTGCCTGGTTTCCCAGATTGCACCAGCGGCGGTCTGGCGCGCTTCACGGGCCGGATTATCCCAGAGTGGGGCGGGGGCAGCCGGGCATCGCCCATACTTGCATCCATTGCCCTGAAATCCGCTCTCGCCGTGACCACCTCTCCCACCCCCGAAACCTCCCATTTCGACGCAGCCGCCCGCAACTGGGACCAGCGCCCCATGTCGCAGCAACTGGCCGCCGTGCCGCCACTGCTGTTGGCACAACTGCCCCTGTCGCCCACCGATCAGGTACTGGACTTTGGCGCCGGCACCGGCCTGCTGGCCACGCAGATTGCACCGAAGGTGGCACACGTCACCGCGCTGGACATGTCCGCCGCCATGCTGCAGGTGCTGAACGACAAAGGCGTTGCCAACATCACCACGCACCACGGCGACATTTTTGACGGCCTGCCGGGCCGCTACCACGCCATCGTCAGCTGCATGGCGCTGCACCATGTGGCCGACGTGGCCGCCCTGATGCGCGCCTTTGCGGCGGTACTGCACCCGGGCGGGCGCATTGCCCTGGTGGACCTGTACCAGGAAGACGGCAGCTTTCACGGCGACAACGAGGCCAAGGGTGTGAAGCACTTCGGCTTTGCGCCCGAGGCCCTGCAGACCATGGCCGAGAGCGCCGGCCTGCGCGGCATCGCCTTCACCGACATCGTGCACATGCAGCACCAGAATGGCCGCAGCTATCCGCTGTTCCTGATGACCGGACACCTGGGCTGATTCGCCCGGGCAAGGGCGCCCCAGGCACTGTCGCCCCGGCAACCCGGGCCAGCCCGGGCAAGCCGCAATGGCCGTACAGTTGCACCCTTGCCTGTCAGAAACCACCGTACTGCCCGCGCCCGATGCCTTTTGCCGAATTCACCGCCCTGCTGCTGCTTGCCACGGCCATGAGCTTCACGCCCGGGCCGAACACCACGCTCTCGACCGCGCTGGCGGCCAACCGGGGCCTGCGCCACGCCATGCGCTTCGTCTGTTCGGTGCCTGTGGGCTGGTCGGCGCTGCTGCTGCTGTGCGCCGGCGGGGTGGGAGCGATGGTGCTGGCAGCGCCGGTGTTGCGTCTGGCCATCAAGGGCCTTGGCATTGGCTACCTGCTCTGGCTGGCCTGGAAGCTCGGGCAAAGCAGCCGGCTGGCCGAGGCCGACGCAGCCCGGCTGAACGTGGGTTTTTGGCAGGGGGTGGCGCTGCAGTTCGTCAATATCAAGGCCTGGCTGCTGGCGCTGACGATTGTGGCCGGCTGGATTGCCGGGCGCGAAGACGCCCTGCAGCGCCTGGCCATCGTGCTGCCGGTGATGCTGCTGTTTGCCTTTGCCAGCAACCTGACCTATGCCGCCACCGGCGCGCTGCTGCGCCAGTGGCTGGCGCAGGGCCGGCGCCTGCTGTGGTTCAACCGCAGCATGGCCCTGGTGCTGGTGCTCACCGCCGCCTGGATGGCCCGTGCCTGATCGCCCCCTGCAGCCCCCGGCAGCCCTGCGGTTAAGCTATTGGCCCGGTACCCGACCCCGGGCCGCCAGCCGGCCACCCCCTGGCTTGATGGACCGACAACGCTGCGCCCCATCCCCCGGCGCATCCACTGGAGAAGACTGGAAATGACGAACTGGACCCTGGCCGCACGCGCCGAAAAAATGAACCCCTCGGTGATCCGCGAGATCCTCAAGGTCACCGAAAAGCCGGGCATCATCAGCCTGGCGGGTGGCCTTCCCTCGCCCAAGACCTTTCCGGTCGACGCCTTTGCCAAGGCCTGCGAAGTGGTGCTCGGCCACGACGGCGCCGCCGCCCTGCAGTACGCCGCCAGCGAGGGCTATGCCCCGCTGCGCCAGGCCATTGCCGACCTTCTGCCCTGGAACGTGGACCCCGACCAGGTGCTCATCACCACCGGTTCGCAGCAGGCGCTGGACCTGATCGCCAAGGTGCTGATCGACGCGGGCAGCCGCGTGCTGGTCGAAACCCCCACCTACCTCGGCGCGCTGCAGGCCTTCACACCCATGGAGCCCACCGTGGTGGCCGTGGCGAGTGACGACGAAGGCGTGCTCATCGACGACCTGGTGGCCCAGGTAGGTAGCGGCACCGGCAAGGCGCGCTTCCTGTATGTGCTGCCCAACTTCCAGAACCCCACCGGCCGCACCATGAGCGAGGCGCGCCGCGCCGCGCTGGTGGAAAAGGCCGCGCAGCTGGGCCTGCCACTGGTAGAAGACAATCCCTACGGCGACCTGTGGTTCGACAATCCGCCACCCGCACCCCTGACCGCTCGCAACCCCGAGGGCTGCATTTACATGGGCAGCTTTTCCAAAGTGCTGGCTCCGGGCCTGCGCCTGGGCTACCTGGTGGCGCCCAAGGCGGTGTACCCCAAGCTGCTGCAGGCCAAGCAGGCCGCCGACCTGCACACCCCCGGCTTCAACCAGCGCATGGTGTCCGAGGTTCTCAAGGGCGGCTTCCTCGACCGCCATGTGCCCACCATCCGCGCGCTGTACAAGCACCAGCGCGACGCCATGCTCACCGCGCTGGAGCGCGAAATGGCGGGCCTGGGCGTGCACTGGAACAGCCCGCTGGGCGGCATGTTCCTGTGGCTGCGCCTGCCCGAGGGCATGAACGCCATCGAGCTGCTGCCCGAGGCCGTGGAGCGCAACGTGGCCTTTGTGCCCGGCGCCGCCTTCTATGCCGACAACGCCGACGCGCGCACGCTGCGCCTGTCGTTCGTGACCGCCAGCAGCGCCCAGATCGACACCGGCATTGCCGCGCTGGCTGCGGCCATCCGCGCCCGCCAGGCCTGACCACGCCAGCGCCCCGGAAGACCCCTGTTGAGGCACCCCATGCGCCTGCGCCCCTTCCAGCAAGTCGATGTCTTTACCGACACGCCCTACCTCGGCAACCCGCTGGCCGTGGTGCTCGACGGTGAAGGCCTCAGCACCGAAGCCCTGCAGCAGTTCACCCACTGGACCAACCTGTCGGAAGCCACCTTTGTTCTGCCCCCCACGCCCGAGGGCCGCGCCGCCGGGGCGGACTACCGCGTGCGCATTTTCTGCCCCGGGCGCGAACTGCCCTTTGCCGGCCACCCCACGCTGGGCACCTGCCACGCCTGGCTGCAGGCCGGTGGCCAGCCCCGTACCGCGGGCCGTATCGTGCAGGAGTGCGGCGTGGGCCTGGTGCCGCTGCGCCAGGACGGCGACCGGCTGGCTTTCGCCGCACCGCCGCTGATCCGGGGTGGGCCGCTGGCCGAAGAGGATGTGGTGCGGATTGCGCGCGGCCTGGGCGTGGCGCGCGCCGACATCCTGCACCACGCCTGGTGCGACAACGGCCCGCGCTGGCGCGGCGTGATGCTGCGTTCGGCAGAACAAGTGCTGCAGCTCCAGCCTGACGGCGCCATTCTGGCCGGACTGGACGTGGGCGTGGTCGGCCCGCGCGGCAAGGTCGGCGTGGTGGGTGCGAGCGACGCCGAGGGCATAGCCTTCGAGGTGCGCGCCTTCTTCCCCGGCAACAACGGCCTGACCGAAGACCCGGTCACCGGCAGCCTGAATGCCGCGCTGGCGCAGTGGCTCATCGGCGCAGGCCTGGCGCCCACGCACTACGTGGCCAGCCAGGGCACCGCCCTGGGCCGCGCCGGGCGCGTGCAGGTGGCGCAGGAGGGCGCCGACATCTGGGTGGGAGGCCACAGCGTGACCTGCGTGCACGGCACGGTGCGGCTCTGAACATCCGCACGTAAACCGCGCGCCCTGCCGGGGACTACCGCAGCAAGGCCTCGGCCTTCTCTGCCTGGTGCACCAGCTTGCGCGCCATGCTCCAGCGGTGCACTTCGCTCGGGCCGTCGTAGATGCGAAAGGCCCGCATGTCGGTGAAGATGCGCATCACCGGTGATTCGGACGTGACCCCCGAACCGCCCAGCATCTGCACGCTGCGATCCACCACACGCCACTGCGCCTCCGAGCACACGACCTTGGCGCGGCTCGACTCGAAATTGCACTTCTCGCCCTGGTCCAGCAGCCACGCCGTGTGCCAGATATGCAGTCGCGCGGTGTGCAGGTCCATGTCGTTGTCGGCCAGCATGAAGCCCACACCCTCGTGCTCGGCCAGCGGCTTGCCGAAGGCCTGGCGCCGGCGCGTGTAGGCCAGCGCGGCATCGTGGGCACGTCGCGCCTGGCCCAGCCAGCGCATGCAGTGCGTCAGGCGTGCGGGCGCCAGGCGCACCTGCGCATAGCGAAAGCCCTTGCCGATCTCGCCCAGCACATGGGAAGCCGGCACGCGCAGGTTGTCAAAGCGCAACACGCCGTGGCCGCCGGTGAAGCAGGCGTCCATGGCGTCCATGCTGCGCTCGAGCACGATGCCGGGCGCATCCATATCGGACAAAAACATGGTGGCCGAGCCGTCTTCCATGCGCGCCATGATGATCGCGTAGTCTGCCCCCTCGGCCCCGGTGATGAACCACTTGACGCCGTTGATGCGGTACCCGTCGCCATCGCGCACGGCCGTGGTGGCCAGCATGGACGGGTCGGCGCCCGCACCGGGCGAAGGCTCCGTCATGGCAAAACACGAGCGGATGTGGCCGGCCACCTGCGGGCGCAGCCAGCGCTCTTTTTGTGCGGGCGTGGCCACCTCTTCCATCAGGTGGATGTTGCCTTCGTCGGGCGCATGGATGTTCAGCGCCGTCGGGCCCAGCCACGAATAGCCGGCCTCCTCGAACACCGCGGCCTTGGCCACGTGGCTCAGGCCCAGCCCCCCCATCTCGCGCGAGGCATGGGGCGTGAGCAGGCCGGCGGTGCGTGCACGCGCCACCAGTTCGCGGCGCAGCGCCTCGCTGGGGCCGTGCGAGCTCTGGCGTTCGTCGTTTTCGAGCGGGATGATCTGCTCGGCAATGAACTGCCGCGTCCGGTCCCGCAGCTCCTGGATCTCGGGGGACAAATCGAAGTTCATGGAGGCGCTCCTTCCGATGGGTCACAGATGAATGGTGTTGGGCAAAATTGTAGGACAATTTTGCCCAACACTGGCCTGAGCTCCCCGCATGATGTTCCCACAGCACCCCACCGAAGCCGCTTCCACCATTGGGCCGGGCTGCGCCCGCAGCGCTGCCGATGCGGTTTTTTATGGCGTGGTCAACGGCCTGGAGGCGCAGCGCTTTGTACCGGGCCAGCGGCTGGTCGAGGCGGATCTGGCCCGGCAGTTCGGCGTGGGCCGCAACTCCGTGCGCGAGGCGTTGCAGCGCCTGGCGGCCGACGGGATCGTGGACACCGTTCGCCACCGCGGGGTGGCCATCAAGTCGCTCACGGTGCAGCAGACCCTGGACGTGCTCGATGTTGCCGAGCGCATGACCGGGCTGCTGGCGCGCTCGGCGGCGCGGGGCATCCGCTCGGGGAAGGCCGTGCAGCCCATTGACCTGGCGCTCGGGCAACTGCACACCGCCGGGCAGGGCCAGGACAGCGAGGCCTTTGCCCGCGCTCGGCGCACCTTTTACCGCGCGCTGCTGGAGGCCAGCGGGAGCCTGGAACTGCAGCGGCTGTTTCCCTCGATCCAGATGCCCATCGTGTACGCACAGCACCGCTTCTCGGCACGGCAACAGCTGCGCTTGCAGGATTATTCGGCCATGGGCCGCGCCGTGTTGGACGGCGACGTAGACGCTGCCGACGCCGCCGGTATGCAGCATGTGCGCAAGGTGCGCGCCGAAATCCTGCGCCACATCGCTGCCGACCCGGGAGACCGGGCCTGAGCCTGCGCCTGCGATGGCTGGCGCCCTCAGTCGCAGCAGTGACAAGACCGCGGGGCCATCCAAAGCCACAATCGCCGGCATGGGAACCCTCTACCTTGTGCGCCACGGCCAGGCCTCGTTTGGCGCAGACGACTACGACCAGCTCAGCCCCCTGGGCCGCCAACAGGCGGTGCGCCTGGGTGAATACTGGCGCAACAGCGGCCAGCGCTTTGACGCCGTGCTGCTGGGCTCGCTGCGCCGCCATGTGCAGACGCTCGAAGGCATCGCCGAGGGTCTGCCGGGCCTGCCCGAACCCGTCACCCTGCCCAGCCTGAACGAATACGACAGCCACGCGCTGATCCGCGCCATCCACACCGAGCCGCTGCAAAAGCCCGACACCCCCGAGCTGTACCGCCACCATTTCCGCCTGCTGTGCGACGCCATCGCACAGTGGATGGCCGGTGTCATCAGCCCGCAGGGCATGCCGAGCTGGGACGACTTTGCGGGCGGCGTACGCACCGTGCTCGACAAGGTCCGCCACGACCACGCAGGCCAGAACGTGCTGCTGGTGAGCAGCGGCGGCCCCATCTCCACCGCCGTGGGCGAGGTGCTGGGCACGGCGCCCGAGGTCACCATTGCGCTGAACATGCGCATCCGCAACAGCGCGGTGACCGAATTCAGCGTCAGCCCCAAGCGGCTGATGCTGCAAACCTTCAACACCTTGCCCCACCTCAGCGAACAGCAGCACGCCCGCATGGTCACACACGCCTGATCAGGGTGTTTTCAGGCTCCAGCCATTTTGCAGCAAAGGCCTGCAGCTATTTTTTTATAGCTAACAGCGCAACAAGCCATCCTTGGCCAGCCCCGGCGCCCGGGCATAACCATATATGCCGCGTTGCAGAACAAGTAGTTCAGAATGGCGTTCATCCCCGCTTTTTCACTTTCCCATCCGAGGAGACGCCATGAGAGTTGACACCATCCTGCACGCCATCGGCAACACACCGCATGTGCGCATCAACCGCCTGTTTGGCGCCGGCGCCAATGTGTGGATCAAGTCCGAGCGCGGCAACCCTGGCGGCTCCATCAAAGACCGCATTGCGCTGGCCATGGTGGAAGACGCCGAGAAATCGGGCGCCCTGCAGCCTGGCGGCACCATCATCGAGCCCACCAGCGGCAACACCGGCGTGGGCCTGGCCATGGTGGCGGCCGTCAAGGGCTACAAGCTCATCCTCGTGATGCCCGACAGCATGAGCATCGAGCGCCGCCGCCTGATGCTGGCCTACGGCGCCAGCTTCGACCTCACGCCGCGCGAGAAGGGCATGAAGGGCGCCATCGCCCGGGCCGAGGAACTCAAGGCCCAAACACGCGGTGCCTGGATTCCGCAGCAGTTCGAGAACCCGGCCAACATCGACGTGCACGTGCGCACCACGGCGCAGGAGATCCTGGCCGACTTCCCCGACGGGCTGGATGCGCTGATCACTGGCGTGGGCACGGGCGGCCACCTGACCGGCGTGGCGCGCGTGCTGAAAGCCCAATTCCCGCAGCTCAAGGTGTTTGCCGTGGAGCCCACGCAGTCGCCCGTGATCAGCGGCGGCCAGCCGGCACCGCACCCCATTCAGGGCATTGGCGCGGGTTTCATCCCCAAAAACCTGGACACCCGCCTGCTCGACGGCGTGATCCAGGTCGACGCCGAACCCGCGCGCGAATACGCCCGCCGCAGCGCCCGCGAAGAGGGCATGCTGGTGGGCATCTCCAGCGGCGCCACACTGGCCGCCATTGCGCAAAAACTGCCCGAGCTGCCCGCCGGGGCCAAGGTGCTGGGCTTCAACTACGACACGGGCGAGCGCTACCTGTCGGTCGAAGGCTTTTTGCCGACGTAAGGCAAAATTTGAGCCAAATAGGGCTCTAGCGCTTATCTATCAATCGCTAGTAGCTACTAAAAAAGGAGCTTTCGAGCTCCTTTTTTTCGCCCGGTGCAGAGCGTCACACCTTCATCGGTCCGTACGCCGCCATGAACGCCGCCACGGCCCGCTGCACCGTGGCATGGATCTCGTCGTCGGTGATGGGCTGCAGGGTCTGGAACATGAAGCGATCCAGCCACTCGGCCTCCAGCAATCCGCGCAGATGCAGCGCAGCAATGCGGGCGTCGGCCTGGCGCAGCTGGCCGGTGTCCATGGCGTGCTGCAAAAACACGGCCATTGCAGCCTCGTTGCGCGCAGGGCCCAGCGCGTAGCACTGGCGCCCCAGATCCGAGCGCCCGGCCTCGGCCACGATAAGACGGCGCACCGCCTGCACCTGCGGTGAATACAGCAGTGTGAGCAGGCCCCGGCCAAACTTCTCCAGCGCTTCGGTCATGTCCTGCACACTGGCATCCAGCGCGGCCAGCATGGCCTGGAACTCGGCCTCGGTGGCGCCAAACACCACGGCGAGGAACAGTTCCTCCTTCGACGCAAAGTAGTTGTACAGCGTGGCCTTCGAGTACCCCAGGCGCTCGCAGATGGCCGCCATGGTGGTGCGCTCGAACCCCGTTTCCTGAAAAACCTCGGCGGCGGCGTCCAGGATGGCCTGGCGCCTTGTCTCGGTTTTTGCGCGCATGTCAACTCCTTTATTTTTGAACCAATTAGTTCAGTTTAGCTTGAATTCGCCCAAAACCAAAGCTAAACTAAACCGATCAGTTCATTTAAATGGAATCCCGATGCACCACCGCAGCACGCCGCCCTCGCCCGCCTTGCACAGGCTGCGCATGCCCTTGTCCGCCCTGGTCGCAGCCCTGTTTCTGGCCGGTTGTGCCCAGTTGCCGGACCTGGGCGCCACGCCCCGGCCCAAGCCGGCGCAGGCCTTCCAGTCCAGCGCTTCCTTGACCGCACCGAGTGCCCAGTGGCCCGCCGAGCAGTGGTGGACGGCTTATGGCGATGCCCAGCTCAACGCGCTGATTGCCGAGGCGCTGGACGATGCGCCCGACCTGGCCGCCGCCGCCGCGCGCCTGCAGCGCGCCGATGCCGTCATGCAGATCACCGGCGCCGCCAGCAAGCCACAGGTCAGCGCCAATGCCTCCGTGACGGGCGACAAGCTCAGCTATAACCACCTGATCCCACGCTCCCCCGCCACCGAGGGCCTGAACGACTACGGCCGCGCCACGCTGGATATGCGCTGGGAGCTGGACTTCTGGGGCAAGAACCGCGCCGCGCTGGCTGCTGCCACGTCCGACGTGGAAGCCAGCCGTGCCGAACTGGCGCAGGCGCGCCTGTGGCTGGCCGCCGGCGTGGCGGCCCACTATGCCGAGCTGAGCCGCCTGCACGCCAACCGCGACACCGCCGCCCGCGCGCTGGAGATTCGGCAGAAAACCGCCAGCCTGTTCACCCAGCGCTTTGACAACGGGCTGGAGACGCGCGGCGGCCTGCGCAATGCCGACGCCCGCCGCGCCGTGGCCGAAGGCGAGCTGCTGGCGCTGGACGAGCAGATCGCGCTGCAACGCAACCGCCTGGCGGCCTTGCTGGGCGCGGGGCCGGACCGTGCGCTGTCGATTGCCGCGCCGACTTTGAAGCTCGACCGCGCCTTCGGCCTGCCCGCAGAAATATCGGCCGACCTGCTGGGCCGCCGCCCGGATGTGGTGGCCGCGCGCCTGCGCACCGAGGCGCTGGGCAGCCGCATCGAGCAGAAAAAGGCCGAGTTCTATCCCAACGTGAACCTGTCGGCGCTGATCGGCGTGCAGTCGCTCGGGCTGGACATGCTGGCCAAGGGCGGCTCGGGCATTGCCAGCTTTGGCCCGGCAATTTCGCTGCCGATCTTCAGCGGTGGCCGCCTGCAGGGCGAGTTGCGCGGCGCGCACGCCAGCTATGCCGAGGCCGTGGCCCAGTACAACGCCACCGTGGCCCGCGCGCTGCAGGACGTGGCCGACAACGCCATCCGCCAGAAAGCCTTGGGCCAGCGCCTGGGCAAAGCGCAAGAAGCCGTAGACGCCGCCACCGAGGCGCACCGCGTGGCCAGCAACCGCTATGAGGGCGGCCTGGCCACCTACCTCGAAGTGCTCACCGCCGAAGACAGCCTGCTGGGCGCCCTGAGCGCCCAGACCAACCTGCGCTCGGCGTCGTTCACGCTCGACATCGGCCTGCAGCGGGCACTGGGTGGCGGCTACCAGACAGCCCCCGCCAGCACCCTGGCCAGCGCCCGCCAGTAAGCACAACAACCCGCCACGCCCGGCCCCCAAGAACATCGAACAAGGAATTCCCATGTCTGAAAACAACACCCTGTCTGCCGCTGATGCCATCGTCAAAAAGCGCCGCAACGCCCGCCTGGCCCTGCTGGGCGGCGTGGTGGTGCTGGCCGCCGTGGGTAGCAGCGCCTACTGGAAGCTGCACGCCTCGCATTACGTCTCCACCGACAACGCCTACGCCGCGGCGGAAGTGGCGCAGATCACGCCGTCCGTCGGCGGCACCGTGCTGGAGGTGAAGGTGAGCGACACCGACGCGGTGAAGGCGGGCGACGTGTTGCTGGTCATCGACCCCACCGACGCGAAGCTGGCCGTCGCCCAGGCCACGGCAGAGCTCGACCGCGCCACGCGCCGCGTCAAAAGCTACATGGCCAACGACACCAACCTGAGCGCGCAGATCAGCGCCCGCGAGGCCGACGCCCAGCGCGCCAGCGCCCAGCTGGCCGCTGCCCAGGCCGACTTCGAGCGCGCCAAGGTGGACTTGCAGCGCCGCCAGGCTTTGGTCGCTTCAGGCTCGGTGTCGGGCGATGAGCTGACGCGCGCCAAGAACGGTTTTGACGCCGCCACCGCCCAGCTGGCCGCCGCCAAGGCAGCCGCCGCACAGGTCACCGCCAACCAGCGCTCGGCCGTCGCCGCCAAGGAGGCCAATGCGGCCCTCATCAGCCACAGCACCGTGGACACCAACCCCGAAGTGCAGGCGGCCCGTGCCCGCCTCGACCAGGCCAGGGTGGACCTGGCGCGCACCGTGATCCGCGCGCCGCTCGACGGCGTGGTGGCCCAACGCAGGGTGCAGCTGGGCCAGCGCGTGCAGCCCGGCATGCCGCTGATGGCGGTGGTGCCCGTGCAGGAGATCTATGTGGACGCCAACTTCAAGGAAGTGCAACTGGAAAAAGTGCGCGTGGGTCAGAGCGTGAAGCTGCACGCCGACATCTACGGCAAGGGCGTCACCTACCAGGGCGTGGTGGAAGGCTTCTCGGGCGGCTCGGGCTCGGCCTTTGCCGCCATTCCGGCGCAGAACGCCACGGGCAACTGGATCAAGGTGGTGCAGCGCCTGCCCGTGCGCGTCAAGCTCGACGCGGCCGAACTGCAGGCCAACCCGCTCAAGGTGGGCTTGTCGATGAGCGCCGAGATTGACACGCGCACCGGCGACAGGCAGGCCACGGCCGCAGCCGCTGCGCAAGCCCCGCGCACAGCTGCAAACTGAGCGGAACCGAAACAATGAGTCAAGCGACCACGGCGCCCGGCACGCCCGCCGCCCATGCTGCCCCGGCGCCGCTGAGCGGCCCCATGCTGATCGTCGCCGCCTTGATGCTGGCCTCGGCCAACTTCATTGCAGTGCTCAACATGACCATCGCCAACGTGGCGTTGCCCAATATCGCCGGTGCCCTGGGCGCCGCTGCGAGCCAGGGCACCTGGGTCATCACCTCGTTCGCCGTGGGCGAGGCCATCACCGTGCCGCTGACGGGCTGGTTTGCGGCGCGCTTTGGCGCCGTGCGCGTGTTCGTGGTGTCGATGGTGCTGTTCGGCATCTTCTCCATCCTGTGCGGCCTGTCCACCTCAATTGGCATGCTGGTGGTGGCGCGCGTGTTCCAGGGGCTGAGCGGTGGCCCGCTGATGCCGCTGTCGCAAACGCTGATGCTGCGCATCTTCCCCAAGGACAAGGCGGGCACGGCCATCGGTATCTGGTCGATGACGACACTGGTGGCGCCCGTGGTGGGCCCCATCCTGGGCGGCTGGCTGGTGGACGACTACGCCTGGAACTGGGTGTTTCTGATCAACGCGCCCATTGCGATCGGCTTTGGCCTGGGCGCCTGGAAGCTGCTACAGCACTACCAGGACAGCCCCGTGCGTAACCCGTTCGACAAGGTCGGCCTGGTGCTGCTGCTGGTCTGGGTGGTGGCGCTGCAGCTGGTGCTGGACGAGGGCAAGAACCTCGACTGGTTTGCCTCCAGCCAGATCGTGGCGTTGAGCATCATCGCCGTGGTCGGTTTTGCCGCCTTCCTGATCTGGGAGCTGCACGAGAAGCACCCGGTGGTCGATCTGCGCGTGTTCCGCCACCGCGGCTTCAACGCGGCGGTGATCACCGTCAGCGTGGCCTACGCTGCCTTCTTTGGTGTCAGCGTGCTCACGCCGCTGTGGCTGCAGAGCTTCATGGGCTATACCGCCACCGACGCGGGCCTGGCCACCGCCTGGACCGGCGTGACCGCCCTGTTCGTCGCGCCCATGGTGGCCAACAGCAAGCGCGACCCGCGCGCGCTGGTGTTCTTTGGCGTGCTCTGGATGGCGCTGGTGACGCTGTGGCGCACGGTGGTCAACAGCGACATGGCGTTCTGGGACATTGCCATTCCGCTGGCGGTGATGGGCTTTGCGCTGCCGTTTTTCTTCATCCCCACCACGGGCATCGCCCTGGGCAGCGTGGAGGAGCGCGAGATGGATTCTGCCGCCGGGCTGATGAACTTCCTGCGCACCCTGTCGGGCGCATTTGCCACCTCGGTGGTGACCACCGTGTGGGCCAACCAGACCACGCGCAACCACGCCGAACTGGTGGGCCTGGCCGACCGCGATGGCAGCGTGCAAGCCCTGCTGCAGCAGTCGGGCACGCCGCCCGAAGTGGCCACGCAGGTGGTGGACTATCTGATCGTCTCGCAAAGCGGCATGTTGTCGACCAACCAGGTCATGACCGGCATCGCCGTGATGTTCTTCATCGCCGCCGCCATCATCTGGATCGCGCCCAAACCTGCGCGCACCATCGAGCCCGGCGCCGGTGGACACTGACATTTATTGAAAGGCACAGCCATGTTCAAACACATCCTGGTTCCCACCGATGGCTCGGCGTTGTCGCTGGGCAACGTGGCGCGGGCGGCGTCCTACGCCATTGAAACCGGCGCCCGTATCACGCTGTTCTACGCCCAGCCCGAGGCGCCCTCGGCCTACGCCGGACTGGGCGCAGTGAGCAGCCCGCACCTCACCGAAGACGTCCACACCCGCCTGGGTGAAGCCGCCCAGGAAGTGCTCGACGCGGCAGAAGCGGTGGTGCGCGAGGCAGGCACCACATGCCAGCGTGTGGTGCTGACGGGCAACAGGCCCTATGAACTCATCATTGCGGCGGCCGGCACCCACGGTTGCGACCTGATTTTCATGGCATCGCACGGGCGCTCAGGCGTCAGCGCGCTGCTGCTGGGCAGCGAAACGCAGAAGGTGCTGACACATTCCACAATCCCGGTGCTGGTATACCGTTGAGTCATGTCCCAGGTCGTGCCTGCCAACGCCCGGGCCAGTAAAATCCCTCTCCCGCATTGCCCTTCGCCCGATAACCACGGGCCCGCAAGACCATGATCCGCCTCTCTGAAATCCGGCTGCCGCTGTCCGCGCTGCCGTCCGACCCCGACACCCATCCTGAAGCGGCCCTGCGTGCCCAGGCCGCGCAGGTGCTCGGTCTGGCCGATACCGACATCGCCACGTTGCAGGTCTTCAAACGCAGTTTCGACGCGCGCAAGGCGGCGTTGCTGGCGGTGTACATCGTGGATATCGCCCTCGCTGATCCGGCGCAGGAAGCGGCCCTGATCTCTCGCCACAGCGTCAACCCGCACATCCAGCCCACGCCCGACATGGCCTGGCGCCCCATGGGCCAGGCCCCCGCCGGTCTGCGCGAGCGCCCGGTGGTGGTGGGTTTTGGCCCCTGCGGCATCTTCGCGGCACTGGTGCTGGCGCAGATGGGTTTTCGGCCCATCGTGCTGGAGCGCGGCCGGGCGGTGCGCGAGCGCACCAAGGACACCTGGGGCCTGTGGCGCCAGCGTGCGCTGAACCCCGAAAGCAATGTGCAATTCGGCGAGGGCGGCGCGGGCACGTTCTCCGACGGCAAGCTCTACAGCCAGATCAAGGACCCGCGCCACCTGGGCCGCAAGGTGATGGAGGAGTTCGTGCAGGCCGGCGCACCGCCCGAGATCCTGTACGTGGCGCACCCGCACATCGGCACCTTCAAGCTCGTGAAGGTGGTCGAGACGCTGCGCGAGCAGATCATCGCGCTGGGTGGCGAGGTGCGCTTCCAGCAGCGCGTGACCGATGTGCTGATCGAGCAGGACGGCGCCGGACGGCGCCAGCTGCGCGGCCTGCGCGTGCTCGACCAGGCCACGGGCCAGACCCACGAGCTGGAGGCCCGCCACGTGGTGATGGCGCTGGGACACAGCGCGCGCGACACCTTTGCCATGCTGCACGCGCGCGGCGTGCACATGCAGGCCAAGCCGTTCTCGGTGGGCTTTCGCATCGAGCACCCGCAGGGTGTGATCGACCGTGCGCGCTGGGGCCGCCACGCCGGCCACCCGCTGCTGGGCGCGGCCGACTACAAGCTGGTGCACCACGCCAGCAACGGCCGCACGGCCTACAGCTTCTGCATGTGCCCCGGCGGCACCGTGGTGGCGGCCACCAGCGAGCCCGGCCGCGTGGTGACCAACGGCATGAGCCAGTATTCGCGCAACGAGCGCAACGCCAACGCCGGTATGGTGGTGGGCATTGATCCGCAGGACTACCCCACCGACCCCGCCGCCTTCGAGGCCCAGCTCGGCGCCACCTACGGCGTGGAGACGCTGAAGAACGGCGAGCACCACCCGCTGTCGGGCATCGTGCTGCAGCGCCAGCTCGAATCCAACGCGTATGTGCTGGGCGGCTGCAACTACAACGCGCCGGGCCAGCTCGTCGGTGACTTCATTGCGGGCCGCGCCTCGCAGGCGCTGGGCAGCGTGGAGCCCTCGTACAAGCCCGGCGTGACGCCCTGCGACCTGCGCGAGGCCCTGCCCGGCTACGCCACCGAGGCGCTGCGCGAGGCCCTGCCGGCCTTTGGCCGCAAGATCAAGGGCTTCGACATGCACGACGCCGTGCTCACCGGCGTGGAGACGCGCACCTCGTCACCGCTCAAGATCGGCCGGGGCGAAAACTACCAGAGCCTCAACACTGCCGGTCTGTACCCGGCGGGCGAAGGCGCCAGCTACGCGGGCGGCATCCTCTCGGCGGGGGTGGATGGCATCAAGGTGGGTGAGGCCGTGGCAAGCAGCCTGCTGAATGGTTGACCAGGCCCGGCCACAGGCCTGGGAAGGGAGCGGCGCACGTTTCGCGACAGGAATCAGGGTTCGCGATGTGCTTTGCTGGATTGACGGGCCCACTCGGCCCAGGGGTTGGAGGCACCAAGAGCGGACCAGAGTTGCCTGGAGCGGTTTGCAAATTGCTCACCCAGGTGCAAGAAGTGCGACATCAGGGGAAAGAGCACATATTCGATGATGGACAGGGGCCCCTGAAAGAACACGTAGTAGCCCAGGTAAAACACCACGCCTCCAAGCACCAGGTAAATCACGGCACCCCAGAGCGCCTGTTTGAATTCATGGCGCGACTTTTCGGTTGAGCCCAGGCGGGGCCAGCCCAAAACCAGCAACAGCGGCAGGGCAAGCAGCATGGGCAGTCGAACCAGGACCTTGATGCACACCATCCCCCCGGATACCAAGGCCCTGATAGGCCGATTCCCCGGATAACGGTCACCCACACCCTGAAGCCTGCGCACCAGAGGCCACTGATGAAAATCACCCTGACTCACCAGCTCGCCGGACAAGTTTGGCGGGGTGACGCGAACCTTCCAACGCTTCCAGAAGACCATCACCGAAGCTGTCAACAGCAGGCTCAGGAAAATGAACCTGTTAGCCGGAGAATCCCACCACTCTTGCCACTCGAAATCGCCGTTGGCACGGTACTGTCCACCGAAGGAAATCAGATTGTCCAGCGCCATGGCATGAACGTGCACGCCCGGCAAGCGACCGTGTAACGGCGAGAAGGCGTTGTCACCCACTGCTTTGAGATCAGCACCGATCATGACCACCTTGTTGGTCATTGCCTCGTTCAGCTCATCCGCTGAAAAACCCTGCCCTTTGAATGCACGGATCGGAATCACCTGGTGATAGGGGCACAAAGGCAGACTGGGATGGCCCGCCAAGCCCAGCAACAAGTTGGCCCCCGGAATCACTTCCCACCAGTTCCATAAACCGCGGCAGACTGATTTCAAGGCCCCGCTGGCGTCGCGTGTGACCATGGTTTCCATGTTGGTCGTCGCCGCACGGGTGGCCCATACCAGCGCCAGCGGCACTTGGGTATCCGCCGGACAGCTGGCAGCATAAAAACGGCAGTAGAGGCTGAGGGCCACCGAATCCGGCAAGTTGCCGTTGTGATTCGCCTCATCCTCCGTACGGGGGCGCAAGGGATAGGCCCACTGTGACTGGTCCAGGGAATCCGGCGTCACGTTGGAGCGAACCGGTTCAGCACAAGGCAGACCCGATGCCGTGCGCGCTTCGAACAGCCGGCGCTCGACATTGGAGGTGAGCGCGCCACGCGCAAAGGTTGCCTGCAAAAACGGAACGCCTGCTTCGGCGGAACGGCAAGCAGCCCCGATCAATGCATCGATATCTCGGGGCGGTTTATTGTCCAGAAAGACCACATCGAGAAATATCGCCTTGGGTTGGCGTTTGACGACACCATCAATCAGGCGCTGGTAAAAATCCAGCGGTACCGGCCAGCTCAGTCCGTATTCTCTGAGGTCCGAGTCGTCCACCGTCAGCACAGCGATGCTGTTCTGGCCGCTGACCGGGTAGTTCAAGGACAGCAAGGGCGCATAGACCCGGGTCATGGCCCGCTTGACGACCTCATCAACCAGCAGTTTGTTGGACAGCCACGCCAAAAACAGGCCCGTGACCACCGTACACACGACCACGTAGACATCCCAGCGCCACGATGCGCCGTGCGGCTTACTTGGCTGCATCAACGCACTGGTCACGTTTGTCGGCCTGCTTGAGCAGGCACTCGCTCAACACCGAGTTCATGTCCTTGGCCAGGCCATTGCGGCGATAAAGAGCAATCAACTTTGGATAGGCCGAGGGAGCCCCAGAAAAACGCTGAAATGCGCCTTTTCCCACCCTGGTGATCGCGCCCACGTCGCCCTTGTCACGGTAGTAGGTTGCCGCCGAGTCATAGACCTCCCAGACAGAGTTATCCGAACTCAGGCTCTTGACCAGAAATGGCTCTGCTCGGGCAGTGCCGCCCAGGCCCCTGGTTGCTTCGAACATCAACTGATTGGGCAGTGCATGGGATGCGATGGGGGAACGGGGTTCCACAAGGGGTTTCAAGAGCGCTTGCGCATCAGCATATTTCTGATCACCGATCAGATTGCGGGCCTGAAACACCCGGCTGTACGCCGTGAGCACGGGCAGAACGTCCCGCTGGCTTCTGGCCTGCACATACGGCTGGACGGTTGGTGTCACCTGGGGTACGTTTTCGTTGTAAGCCTTGATGAAATAGGCATCCATGTCGGCAAGACGCTTCTCACCGCCTTCATGACTGGCAGAGAGCTGGGACTTTGCCTCTGTCAGGGCAAACCCCAGGCTTTGTTTCAGCGTCTCGTCAAACCTGCCCGTCTCCAGCATGGACTGCATCAACACGTCCTGCTTGGCCGCGTTGGCAGCACGCTGGGCATCGAGCATCGCATCCCATTTGGCCACCGCTTCAAGCCAGGGAATAAACCCCTCCTGGTAGCTGTAACCGGCCTTCACCAGAAGATCCATGCCCAGGCGGTCCGCCTCAGCCTCCTGCCGCCGTCCCCAGGCAGGATGAAGCGCAACATCGCTCACCTTGATGAGCAGCTCCATTTTGAGAATCAGGTCTTTTTGCGAGGGGGACAGGGCATTGGATGAAGCACCCCCTGTAGCCTTTTCCACTGCATTTCGAAGACCCACGCCCGCCTGCAAGAGCGAGGACACCTGCTTCTGGATGCGAGTGAAGGCGTTGGAGTCATGGTGCTTGAGCAGCACATGTGCAAGCTCATGGGCCAGCAACGCCGCCAACTGGTCTTCGTTTTTCAACTCACGGATGTAACCGCTGGAAATGAAAACATTGCCATCCGCCGTGGCACCGGCGTCCATCTGGTCGTTGGCCACGATAAGCACTTTGCCCGGCACCTGCTCAACCCCACTGGCCCGCTTGAGCTTGTCCAGCACGTTGTTGGCGTAATTGGTAAAGCTGGGCAGCGCCAACAGCCCGCGTGTAATCCGGTTTTCGTCAACATCCCGCTCTTCTCCAATCGCCTCATTCGACTTTTGGTACACGCCCGGGGCCAAATCAAGGATCTGCGGCTTGTCACGGAAGCCGGACACGACGCTGGTGAAGGATTGACCAAGACCGCCGAGGAAACTGCCCAGTCCACCGCCAGACGGGGATACCGGCGCCGGTTCGATGGCCTGGTCCTGGGCTGATGCCTGCATCGGCATGAGCAGGAACACACTGAGTGCGGCACCAACGAGCACACATGGACGCCCTGCGGGCGACGAATATACCTTGATCATGCCAAAGCTCCTGCAATGCGCCCGCCCAGCAGGCGAAGGCCAGAAAAATTACTTGCAACCCGCATTGGCGCCACGAATGCCACCCGACACCAGTTTGGCGTTGGAGGCATCGACCGTTGCGCAAGTGACTTCCAGCGAGACAGGGGGCATGCGGACTTGTTTGCGGTCCAGCCAGACATCGGCTCCGCCGACCTTGACACGCACGAATCCAGCATCCGAAATCTCAAAAACCTGGAGCGGAAAGGCAATGTCTTTGACATGCAAAGTCGCTGGCTCGCTCTTGCCATCCGCATCGGGGTAGGCTTTGAGCGCAGTGCGCGATCCCATGGGTGCGGTCACGAAACCCTGCGCGTGCGCGCCCAGGGCAGCCAGCAGGAGCACCGAAGCCGCCAGAGATTTTGAACGAAGCATCCCACCCTCTCTTTTACGTTGCGTAACGAAAATGCCGGGTGGGAGTATATAAAGGAATTGGAGGCCTTCCGCTCGCGAAATGACCTCGGGAAACCCTGAAAACGGTCAGGATTTTTGCAGCGCGGCGATGCGCTCTTCAATCGGCGGGTGGGTGCTGAACAGCTTGCCAATGCCCCCGGCGATGCCCATGGCGGCCATGCTCTTGGGGAGCTCTTGCGTGTGCACACCGCCCAGGCGGGCCAGAGCGTTGATCATGGGCTGGCGGCGGCCCATGAGCTGGGCGGCACCGGCGTCGGCACGGAATTCACGCTGGCGCGAGAACCAGGCCACGATGATGGCGGCCACAAAGCCCAGCAGGATGTCGAGCACCACGGTGGTGATCATGTAGCCGATGCCGGGGCCGGTGTTTTCCGAGTCGCCCTTGCGCAGAAAGCTGTCGACCGCGTAGCCGATCACGCGCGAGAGGAAGACCACAAAGGTGTTCATCACACCCTGGATCAGCGTCATGGTGACCATGTCGCCGTTGGCGATGTGCGCCACCTCGTGGCCGATGACGGCCTCGACTTCCTCGCGGGTCATGTTCTGCAGCAGGCCGGTGGACACGGCGACCAGGGCCGAGTTCTTGAAAGCGCCGGTGGCAAAGGCATTGGGGTCGCCCTCAAAAATGCCGACCTCGGGCATGCCGATGCCGGCCTTGTCGGCAAACTGGCGCACGGTTTCAACGATCCAGGCCTCGTCCACCGAGCGCGTGCCGTCGATGATCTGCACGCCGGCGCTCCACTTGGCCATGGGCTTGCTGATGAGCAGCGAAATGATGGCGCCGCCAAAGCCCATGATGAACGCAAAGCCGAGCAGCGCGCCCAGGTTCAGTCCGTTGGACGTGAGGAAGCGATTCACGCCGAGCAGGCTGGCAACAATGCCCAGCACCGCCACGACGGCGATGTTGGTCAACAGGAACAGGATGATGCGTTTCATGGCTCTCCACGGATGGGTGGTGGGTTGTCAGAACTGGGACGGATTACATGGGGGCGCCATGCAGTCCTTCAAGCCGTGCCGGTGCCGGGCAAACCCGGGCGCACACGGAATATGGCTGAGTCATCATAGAAGGAAAAGTTCTCGTTCTCGTGGCACCAGCCCGGTATCCCCATGACGGGCAAAGGAAGGAAGGGCTTGCGCGTCCAATCTTGAGGCTGCAGTTCGTGGGCCAGCCAGGCATCCAGATTTGCTATTGATTCAATAGCTACTGGCGCTTGATAGACATGCGCTGTGATGCCTTTTCGTGCAAAAACCAGTTTTTCCATCAGCGCATGCCCCACCAGCACCAGCCGTGCCTGCGCCCACAGGGGCCGCAGGTCAATGAAGAGGCGGCGCCAGTCCCGCGCATGCAGCGCCCCCCACAACGGTGCGGGCGCATCGAGCACGGCGCCGTTTTCGTCGAATAGCGTGACTGCATCGCGCAGCGGCCCGCGCACCGCCCCCACGCCCTGTGCGGCAATGGCCTGGGCCTGCAACTGGTTCATGCGGCGCTTGGCGCGGGGCAGGTGCAGCCAGACCAGGCCGTTGAAAAAATCGTGCAGGTTGTCGCGCGTGGGCACCTGGCGGGTCTCGAAAATGAACGGCTCGTAGGCTTGGCCCGGGGGCAGCATCTCCTGCGGCACGAAGCGCACCGAAGCATCGGGCACGGACCCCAGGACCTGCGCCACCGGAGTACCGGCGACCACCTGCCGGGCCAGCGGCAGGCCGCGCTCGCGCCAGGGGGCCAGCCAGGGGGCGTGCCAGTCGATGGCAGAAAAATCTAGACCAGCCGCCACGGCAGCGCTTCACCCGCGCGCAGAGGTTTGAGCTCGGCCTCGCCAAAGGCAAAGCTGTCGGGCGGTGTCCAGGATTCGCGGCGCAGGGTGATGGTGCCGCTGTTGCGCGGCAGGCCGTAGAAGGCCGGGCCGTGGAAGCTGGCGAAGGCTTCGAGCTTGTCGAGCGCGCCCGCATTGTCGAAGGCCTCGGCGTACATCTCGATGGCCGCGTGCGCGGTGTAGCAGCCGGCGCAGCCGCTGGCGTGTTCCTTGAGGTGCGCGGGGTGCGGCGCACTGTCGGTGCCCAGGAAGAACTTGGCCGAGCCACTGGTGGCGGCCTGCACCAGCGCCTGGCGGTGCGTTTCGCGCTTGAGCACCGGCAGGCAGTAGTAGTGCGGGCGGATGCCGCCGGTGAAGATGGCGTTGCGGTTGTAGAGCAGGTGGTGCGCGGTGAGGGTGGCGGCGGTGAAGCGGTCGGCCTCCTGCACATAGTCGGCCGCTTCCTTGGTGGTGATGTGCTCGAAAACGATTTTCAGCTCGGGGAAGTCGCGGCGCAGCGGGATGAGCTGCTGCTCGATGAACACGGCTTCGCGGTCGAACAGATCGATGTCGGGGCTGGTCACCTCGCCATGCACCAGCAGCAGCAGGCCCGCCTTCTGCATGGCCTCCAGCGTTTTGTAGGTTTTGCGCAGGTCGGTCACGCCCGCGTCGCTGTTCGTCGTGGCACCAGCCGGGTAGAGCTTGGCGGCGACGACACCGGCCTCTTTGGCCCGGGCAATCTCGTCGGGCGGCAGGTTGTCGGTGAGGTAGAGCGTCATCAGCGGCTCGAACGCCACACCCTGCGGCACAGCGGCCAGGATGCGCTGCTTGTACTCCAGGGCCTGCTGTGCCGTGGTCACGGGCGGGCGCAGGTTGGGCATGATGATGGCGCGGCCGAACTGGGCGGCGGTGTGCGGCACCACGGTGTGCAGCGGCGCGCCGTCGCGCACGTGCAGGTGCCAGTCGTCGGGGCGGGTGATCGTGAGGGTGTTTTGGGCGGCGGTCATGGCCGCCATTGTCCCATCACTCCCCTGCACGGGCGCCGGCTTACTTGGGATCGAATCCCGCCAGATCGAGCGCTTCGCGCAGCGAATCCAGGGCATCGCGCACCAGGAAGGTTTCTGCATCGTCGCGGACACAGGCACGGATGGCCTCGTGGCTGACGTGCTTGATGAACTGCGCCAGCGCCTGGGCATTTTCGGGCGTGAGTTCGGCGGTAATGACCACGGGTTGCTTCATTGTCGGTTTCTCGTTGGGCCCGTACGGGCCACGCCGGAAGATTCCGGCCTTGCGCATCTTACCGGCTGAACCCGGCCGCTCACAGCAGCGGCGCCCGTGGGCGCCGCTGAACCGGGGAGCTGCACGCTCAGTGCTGCAGGATCTTGTTGAGGAAGTCCTTGGTGCGCGGCTGGCGTGCGTCGGGGTTATTGAAAAACTCCTCCTTCGAGCAGTCTTCGAGAATCTTGCCACCCACGTCCATGAAGATCACCCGGTGGCTCACTTTGCGGGCAAAACCCATTTCGTGGGTCACGCACATCATGGTCATGCCTTCATTCGCCAGACCGACCATCACGTCCAGCACCTCGCCGACCATTTCAGGGTCGAGCGCCGAGGTGGGCTCGTCGAACAGCATGACGATGGGGTCCATCGAGAGCGCACGGGCAATGGCCACGCGCTGCTGCTGGCCGCCCGAGAGCTGGCCCGGGAACTTGTCCTTGTGGGCGATCAGGCCCACGCGCTCGAGCATCTTGAGGCCACGCTTTTGGGCGTCGTCGGGGTTACGGCCCAGCACCTTGATCTGCGCAATGGTGAGGTTGTCGGTCACCGACAGGTGCGGAAACAGCTCGAAGTGCTGGAACACCATGCCGACATGGCTACGCAGCTTGGGCAGGTTGGTCTTGGGGTCGTGCACGGCCACACCATCCACATAGATCTCTCCCTTCTGGATGGGTTCGAGGGCGTTGATGGTTTTGATCAGTGTGGATTTGCCCGAGCCCGAGGGACCGCACACCACTACCACTTCGCCCTTCTGGATGCTGGTGGAGCAGTCGGTCAGCACCTGCACAGGGCCATACCACTTGGATACGTTCTTGAGTTCAATCATTTTTGTTCCTCTGTCTCTTGCGCTTCAGCGGATGATGGCGATCTTCTGGTGCAGGCGCTTGACCATCCACGAGAGCGCATAGCACATCACGAAATACAGAACCGCCGCCGCCAGATAGGCTTCGATGGGGCGCCCGAAGTTCTTGCCTGCCACCTCGAAGCCCTTGAGCATGTCGTAGGCGCCGATGGCATAGACCAGCGAGGTGTCCTGGAACAGGATGATGGTCTGCGTGAGCAGCACCGGCAGCATGTTGCGGAAGGCCTGCGGAAGGACCACCAGCTTCATGTTCTGGCTGTAGGTCATGCCCAAGGCCTGGCCCGCGAACACCTGGCCGCGCGGAATGGACTGGATGCCCGCGCGCATGATCTCGCTGAAATACGCCGCCTCGAAGGCAATGAAGGTGATGACGGCCGACATCTCGGCGCCAATGGGCCGCCCGATGATGGCGGGCACCAGCAGGAAAAACCACAGGATCACCATCACCAGCGGAATGCTGCGCATGCCGTTGACATAGATGGTGGCGGGCACCACCAGCCATTTGCGGCCCGACAGGCGCATGAGCGCCAGCAACGTGCCCAGGAGCACGCCACCGATCGTGGCCACCACCGTGAGCATGAGGCTGAAGTACAGCCCCTTGAGCACGAAGTTGCTGATCAGGTCCCAGTTGTAGAAGGAGAAGTCGATGGCGAGGTTCATTTCAGTGGCCTCCCGATCCGCCGGCCACGATCAGGCCGGGCACGCGCGAGCGCTTCTCGACGAATGCCATGACGCGGTTGATGGCAAAGGCCGACACGATGTACAGCCCCGTGACGGCCAGGTAAACCTCGATGCCGCGCGAGGTTTCTTCCTGTGCCTGCATGGCGAACATGGTCAGCTCGGCCACCGATACGGCAAAAGCCACGGACGAGTTCTTGAAGATGTTCATCGTCTCGCTGGTCAGCGGCGGGATGATGATGCGAAACGCCATGGGCAGCAGCACATAGCGGTAGGTCTGAAACGTGGTGAACCCCATGGCCAGGCCGGCATAGCGCTGCCCACGCGGCAGGGCCTGGATGCCCGAGCGCACCTGCTCGGCAATACGTGCCGAGGTAAAGAAGCCCAGCGCCAGCACCACCAGCACGAAGCCGGACACGCCCTGCATCACCGGGAACAGCGTGGGCACCACGTGGTACCACAGAAAAATCTGCACCAGCAACGGGATGTTGCGAAACAGTTCCACCCAGGCGTTGCCCAGGCGCACGATGCCCGGCCGGTCCTGCAGGGTGCGCAGCGTGCCGATGAACGACCCCAACACCAGCGCCAGCAACAGTGCCAGCACCGATACCGACACCGTCCAGCCCCAGGCCGACAGCATCCAGTCCAGATAGGTGATGTCACCGCCCTTGCCAAAGCAGCCCTGCACCACCTGCCGCTCTATGGTGTCTTCGCAGAACACCTGCCAATCCCAGCTCATAGGATCGCTCCTTCTTCAAACGGAGGGTGTCGGGCGCCGCCACTGGCGCCCAACAAAAAAGCCCCTTCAAACCCGCGGCTTGAAGGGGCGGCCTGGTGCGCAATTACTTCTTGGCGTAGTCTTCCATGGGCTTGTCGTTGGGGTTGGCCCACGCAGCCTTGGTGGCTTCCGACAGCGGCAGACCAATCTTGGTGTTGGTCGGCGGCACAGGCTGCATGAACCACTTGTCGTACAGCTTGGCCAGCGAACCGTCGGCAATCTGGCGCTTGATGGAATCGTCCACCGCCTTCTTGAAGGCCGGGTCGTCCTTGCGCAGCATGCAGGCGATGGGCTCCACGTTCAGCACTTCGCCGACGATCTTGAAGTCTGACGGGTTCTTGGACTTGGAGATGTTGGCGGCCAGGATGGACCCGTCCATCACGAAGGCGTCGGCACGGCCGGTTTCCAGCAGCAGGAAGCTGTCGGCGTGGTCCTTGCCATAGACTTCCTTGAAGTCGATGCCACCGGCGCGCTCGTTCTTGCGCAGGGTCTGCACCGAGGTGGTGCCCGTGGTGGTGGCCACGCTCTTGCCGTTCAGGTCCTTGATCGAGGCGATGCCCGAATTGGCCTTGACAACCATGCGCACTTCTTCCACGTAGGTGGTCACGGCAAAGGCCACGTCCTTCTGGCGCGCGGCGTTGTTGGTGGTGGAGCCGCATTCCAGGTCTACGGTGCCGTTGGTCACCAGCGGAATGCGGTTTTGCGAGGTGACGGGCTGGTATTTGGTTTCCAGCTTGGCCAGACCGAGCTGCTTTTGCAGGTCGGCAATGATGACCTCGGCCATCTCGGTGTGGAAGCCCACGTATTTGCCGCCGCCCAGGGTGTAGGACAGGCCCGAGGACTCGCGCACGCCCAGGGTGATGCTGCCCGTGGATTTGATCTTGGCCAGGGTGTCACCGGCCTGCGCCATGGCGCTGCTTGCGGCCAGAAGGGTAATGGCGGCTGCCAGCAAATGTTTTTTCATACTTATCTCCTTGTGGGTGAACCAGAAAAAAGTGCATTCCAGGAAATCGTGCACCCGGCGCTGAGGCCGGGCGGAATCCCCATGCAATGCGCATTGTGGAGCGCGTGCGCGCCGGGCTCCGCAATGCAACAGGTCGGCGGCTGGGCACCACAAACCCCTGAGCAAAAAGCATACCGGCAGATGCGCTGCCGAAACAGGGCTTTCATGCGCTGTTTGTTGCGGGTATTCCCGGACTGTGCGCGGGCCAACAGCCCGGTGCTCAGAAGGTGTGAATGAATCCGGCGTGCCAGAGCAGGCCGCAAAAACGCGGTCGATCGAGGCGCAAAGCAAGCCACAAGCGCGTGCTATGGCGCGCATTTGGAACGACAAACGGATGTGCTTTGGCGGAATGATCGGACATGGCGGGTTCGCTCACACCTTCTCAGACCAGCATCGCGTCCGGGTGGGCGCCCGCCTGCGCCAGCAGGTAGTCCCACAGCGCCTGCGCCATGCCCTTGGCCGCGTCTTTGGGCGTGGGCTTTTCGCGGTAGGCGCGCACATCCATGACCATCTGCAGATCTTGCGAAAGCGGCGGCGCAGCACTCACCAGGCGGCGGGCGCGCAGATCCTTCTTGACTGCACTGTAGGGCAGAAAGGCCACGCCCTGCCCCTCCAGCGCCATGGCCTTGAGGCCTTCGGCCATATCGGTCTCGTACACGCGATCGAGGTGGATGGGCGTGCCCGACTGCTTGAGGATGAGCTCGGTCACGCGCCCCAGATAGGCGCCCGGTGCATAGCCCAGGTAGGGCAAGGGCTGGCCCGGCTGGCCCGGCAGGCAATGCAGGGGCTGCCCATCGGCATCGGGCTTGCTGTAGGGCGAGAGCACCTCCTTGCCCAGGCTGACCATTTCGTAGCGATCGGCGTCGATCTGGAAGGGCTGTGAGTCGTGGTGGTAGGTGATGAGCAGATCGCAGCTACCCTCCACCAGCCGCATCAGCGCGTCGTGCACATTGAGGGCAATGAGGCGGCTCTTGAACGGCCCGAACCTGGCGCGCAGGCCCGACACCCAGGTCGGGAAGAAGGTGAAGGCCAGCGTGTGCGGCACGGCAAACTCGATCATGTCCTGGCTCGAGGTGCCGTGCGCACGCAGCATGGCGCGGGTGTTTTGCAAAGCCTGCAGCACTTCCAGCGACTGGTCGTACAGCGTCTTGCCGGCCGTGGTCAGGCGCGTGGGATAGGAGCTGCGGTCCACCAGATCGGTGCCGGCCCAGGCTTCCAGCGCCTGGATGCGGCGCGAGAACGCCGGCTGCGTCACGTGGCGCAACTGCGCCGACCGGCTGAAACTGCGCGTTTCGGCCAGGCTGACAAAATCTTCGAGCCACTTGGTTTCCATGGGGCTGCATTATCTGCGCAGCCCACCCAGGGTGGCCGGCGCGCCGCCTCGCGTCGCATAATGTCTGGCTTTCTTCTGCTGCACTGCGCCAGACCCTCCCGCACCATGTCCACCCCACCCACCTCCGGACCGGATCACGCACAGGACAGCGAGCCCCGGTCGCTGCGCATCGAGGACTGGCTTACCGTCATCGTGATGGCGCTGCTCGCCCTCATCACCTTCGCCAACGTGCTGGTGCGCTACTTCACCGACTCGTCGTTTGCCTGGACTGAAGAGATCTCCATCTTCCTGATGATCGTGCTGGCCATGGTGGCCGGCTCGGCCGCCGTCGCGCGCGACCGCCACATCCGCATCGAGTACTTTGCCGAGAGCGGCTCCATGGCGCGGCGCCAGCGGCTGTCGCAACTCGGCGCGCTGCTCGTGGCGCTGCTGTTCGGCACCATGGCTGTGCTCAGCGTGCGCGTGGTCTGGGACGACTACCGCTTCGGCGAAACCTCGCCGGGCATCGGCGTGCCGCAGTGGTGGTATTCGGTCTGGCTGCCGGTGTTCTCGGCGCTCATCACCTGGCGCGCCATCGGCCTGTTCCTGCGCCGCAGCCGGGTGCCGCCGGACGTGGAAGTCCTGGAAGGCGCCCCAAGCCCCCGTGACGGGGAGCAGCAGCCATGATTGCCACCCTGCTGTTCGTCGCCTTCCTGGGGCTGATGTTCCTGGGCGTGCCCATCGGCGCGGCCCTGGGTCTGGCGGGCGCCACCGCCATCGCGCTGGCCAATGCCGACAGCCAGTGGTTCGGCCTGCTCGCCGTGCCGCAGAACTTCTATGCCGGCCTGGGCAAATACCCGCTGCTGGCCATTCCGATGTTCGTGCTGGTCGGCTCGATCTTCGATCGCTCGGGCGTGGCACTGCGCCTGGTGAACTTTGCCGTGGCCATGGTCGGTCGCGGCCCGGGCATGCTGCCGCTGGTGGCTATTGCCGTGGCCATGTTCCTGGGCGGCATCTCGGGCTCGGGCCCGGCCAACGCGGCCGCGGTGGGCGGCGTGATGATCGCCGCCATGTCGCGCGCCGGCTACCCCGGCAGCTTCTCCGCCAGCGTGGTGGGGGCGGCGGCGGCCACCGACATCCTGATCCCGCCCTCGGTGGCCTTCATCATCTACTCGGTGCTGGTGCCGGGCGCCTCGGTGCCCGCGCTTTTCGCCGCCGGCATGGTGCCAGGGCTGCTGGCCGGCGTGGCGCTGATCGTGCCGGCGGTGTGGATGGCGCGGCACCACAACATGGGCCAGCTCGAAGCCAGCATGCCGCGCCCACCATTCTGGAAGAGCCTGCGCGAGGCGCTGTGGGGCCTGGCCGCGCCCGTGCTGATCCTGGGCGGCATGCGCGCGGGCTGGTTCACGCCCACCGAAGCGGCCGTGGTCGCCGTTTTCTACGGCCTGTTCGTGGGCATGGTGATCCACCGCACGATCTCGGTGCGCGACCTGTTCCCCATCCTGCGCGAATCGGGCGAGCTCTCGGCCGTGATCCTGCTGGTGGTGTCGCTCGCAGGCATTTTTGCCTACTCGCTTTCCACCCTGGGCGTGATCGACCCGGTGGCCAACGCCATCGTGAACTCGGGCCTGGGCGAATACGGCGTGCTCGCGCTGCTCATCGTGCTGCTCATCACCGTGGGCATGTTTCTCGACGGCATTTCCATCTTCCTGATCTTCGTGCCACTGCTGCTGCCCATCATGAACCACTACCAGTGGGACCCGGTGTGGTTCGGCGTCATCCTGACGCTCAAGGTGGCACTGGGCCAGTTCACGCCGCCGCTGGCCGTGAACCTGATGGTGTCCTGCCGCATCGCCGGTGTGCGCATGGAGTCCACCGTGCGCTGGGTCGGCCCGATGCTGCTGGCCATGTTCCTCGTGATGGTGCTCGTGATTGCCTTCCCGCAGCTGGCACTGTGGCTGCCCGCCAAGCTGGGC
Organism: Burkholderiaceae bacterium; assembly: GCA_024710165.1. GTDB lineage: Bacteria > Pseudomonadota > Gammaproteobacteria > Burkholderiales > Burkholderiaceae_C > Simplicispira. The sequence continues at coordinate 3,482 of JANJVG010000024.1, read as the reverse complement.
TACTGATGCCGGACACCCTGTATTCGACCGATTTTTTCCAAGGAGACTGACCGATGAAACTGCGTACCTTCCTGACTTCCGCTGTGGCCGCCGCCGCAGCCCTGGCCTTTACCGCACCTGGCGCCCTGGCACAGACGGCGTACAAGAGCGAATACCGCATGTCGCTTGTGCTGGGCCCGGCCTTCCCCTGGGGCAAGGGCGGTGAACTGTGGGCCAACAAGGTGCGCGAGCGCACGCAGGGCCGCATCAACATCAAGCTCTACCCCGGCGTCTCGCTGATCCAGGGCGACCAGACGCGCGAATTCTCCGCGCTGCGCCAGGGCGTGATCGACATGGCCATTGGCTCGACCATCAACTGGTCGCCCCAGGTCAAGCAGCTCAACCTGTTCTCGTTGCCGTTTCTGTTTCCAGACTACGCAGCCGTGGACGCTTTGACCCAGGGCGAGGTGGGCAAGAGCATCTTCCAGACGCTGGACAAGGCCGGCGTGGTGCCTCTGGCCTGGGGCGAGAACGGCTACCGCGAGATCTCCAACTCCAAGAAGCAGATCAAGAGCCCGGCTGACCTCAAGGGCCTGAAGATCCGCGTGGTCGGCTCGCCCCTGTTTCTCGACACCTTCACCGCACTGGGCGCCAACCCGACGCAGATGAGCTGGGCCGACGCGCAACCCGCCTTCGCCAGCGGCGCCGTCGACGGCCAGGAAAACCCGCTGGCCATCTTCACCGCCGCCAAGCTGCATACCGTGGCGCAGAAGCACCTGACGCTGTGGGGCTACGTGAACGACCCGCTGGTGTTCGTGGTGAACAAGGAAATCTGGAACAGCTGGACCCCGGCCGATCGCGAGATCGTCAAGCAGGCCGCCGTGGACGCCGGCAAGGAACAGATCGCCATTGCCCGCAAAGGCGTCATTGAGGCCGACAAGCCCTTGATCAAGCAGATCGAAGGGTTGGGCGTGACCGTCACCCAGCTCAGCCCCGCGGAGCGCGAAGAATTCGTCAAGGCCACGCGCCCGGTGTACGCCAAGTGGAAGGGGCAGATCGGCGCCGATCTGGTGAACCAGGCGGAGAAGTCGATTGCCGCGCGCAAGCCCTGAGCCAGCGACAGCACCCCAGTCAAAAGCCCCGCAATGCGGGGCTTTTTTTGCTGCTACTTTAGTAGCTAATGACGCTTATCCAGTGGGCGCTTGAGGCCAAAAATATCTCAATCTTCCAGCACCTCGCCGGACTGCTGCAGTGCCCACATGCGCGCATAGCGCCCGCCCGCCGCAAGCAATGCGGCGTGCGTGCCGCGCTCGACGATGCGGCCCGCGTCCATGACCAGGATCTCGTGCGCATCGACCACGGTGGAGAGGCGGTGCGCGATCACCAGCGTGGTCTTGCCCTGCGCCACCTGGCGCAGCTCGGCCTGGATGGCGCGCTCGTTGGCCGAGTCCAGGGCCGAGGTGGCTTCATCAAACACCAGCACCGGCGGGTTCTTGAGCAGCGTGCGCGCAATGGCCACGCGCTGTTTTTCACCGCCCGAGAGCTTGAGCCCGCGCTCGCCCACCATGGTGGCGTAGCCTTTGGGGGTGGATGCGATGAAGTCGTGGATGCGCGCCGCGCGCGCAGCCTGCTCCACTTCGCTCTGCGTGGCGCCGGGGCGGCCGTAGGCGATGTTGTAGGCCACGGTGTCGTTGAACAGCACAGTGTCCTGCGGAACAATGCCGATCGCCTGGCGCACGCTGGCCTGCGTGACCGCGCGAATTTCCTGCCCGGCGATGGTGATGCGGCCTTGCTGGATGTCGTAGAAGCGGAACAGCAGCCGTGCCAGCGTGGACTTGCCCGCGCCCGAGGGGCCGACCACGGCCACCGTCTTGCCCGCCGGGATCTCGAAGCTCACGCCCTGCAGGATGGGACGGCCACCGCCCTTGTCCGTTCGGGTCTCATAGGCGAAATGCACGTCCTCGAAAAGCACCGTGGGCTGGTCGAGCCCGGCCAGTGGCTGCGCACCGGGCGCATCGGCCACCTCGCGCTCACGGTCCATGAGGGTGAACATCTTGTCCAGGTCGGTCAGGCTCTGTTTGATCTCGCGGTAGATCACGCCGAGAAAGTTGAGCGGAATGTAGAGCTGGATCATGAAGGCGTTGACCATGACCAGGTCGCCCAGCGTCATGCGGCCATCGACCACACCCTGCGTGGCACGCCAGAGCATGGCCACCAGCCCGGTGGCAATGATGAGCTGCTGCCCGGTGTTGAGCATCGACAGCGTGGTCTGGCTCTTGAGGCGTGCAAGGCGCAGGCGCTCCAGGCTCTCGTCGTAGCGCTGCGCCTCGAACTGCTCGTTGTTGAAGTACTTGACAGTTTCGTAGTTGAGCAGCGAGTCCACCGCCTTGGTGTGCGCCGCCGAGTCGAACTCGTTGGCCTCGCGGCGGAACTTGGTGCGCCATTCGGTCACCAGCACGGTGTAAGTGATGTACAGCACCAGGGCCGTGAGCGTGATCCAGGCAAACCAGGCGTCGAACTTGACGGCCAGCACTGTCAGCACCAGCACCACCTCGATCAGCGTGGCAAACACGTTGAACAGCGAGAACGAGATCAGCGACTCGATGCCGCGCACCCCGCGCTCGATGTCGCGCGTCATGCCACCGGTCTGGCGCTCGAGGTGAAAGCGCAGGCTGAGTGCGTGCAGGTGCTGAAAAGTCTGTAGCGCAATGCTGCGCGCCGCCCCCTGCGTGGCCTTCGCAAACACCAGCTCGCGCAGCTCGGTGAACAGCGAGGTGGACAGGCGAAGCGCGCCGTAGGCCAGCAGCAGGCCGACGGGCACCACCAGCAGCGCGGTGGCATCGCCGGGCGGCAGGTTCATGGTGTCCACCAGTTGCTTGAGCAGCAGGGGCACGCCCACATTGGCCAGCTTGGCACCCACCATGAAGACGATGGCCGCGATGACGCGCCATTTGTATTGCCAGAGGTACGGCAGCAGGCGGCCGAGCGTGGCCCAGTCAGAGTGGGCGCGTGCAGGGGCGCCGGGGAGATTGGGGGGGGCAGATTCGCCGTGGCGGCGCATGGGTGAGAATGCAGGGAGTTACCAAGACAGAGATTGTGCCCATGTCCCAGCATTCCAACCGCCCCGCCGCCCCATTACCCGCTGACAAAGAACTGGTGCTCAAGGTCATCCCCATGCCGGCGGACACCAACGGCAACGGCGACATCTTTGGCGGCTGGGTCATGGCCCAGGTCGATCTGGCCGGCTCGGTGCTGCCTGCACGCTACGTGCAGGGCCGCATGGCCACCGTGGCAGTGAACGAGTTCATCTTCAAGCACCCCGTGCGCGTGGGCGACATTCTCTCGTTCTTCTCCAGCGTCAAGCGCATCGGCCGCACCTCGATCACCGTGGATGTGGAAGTGTTTGCCGAGCGCTTCACCGAGCAGGGCCGCTACGTGAAGGTGACCGAGGCGCTGCTGACCTATGTGGCCATCGACGCCGAAGGCCGCCCGCGTCCGGTGCA
>JANJVG010000018.1 GCA_024710165.1 Burkholderiaceae bacterium | reverse complement strand
CCAGAAACCCGTGCGGTACTTCACATCCACGCCGTAGGCCGAGGTGTCCTGGCTGATGACCAGCAACTCCTTCACGCCGCCCTCGAACAGGGCCTTGGCCTCTTTCAGCACGTCGCCGATGGGGCGCGACACCAGATCACCGCGCATCGAAGGGATGATGCAGAAGGTGCAGCGGTGGTTGCAGCCCTCGCTGATTTTCAGATAGGCGTAGTGGCGCGGCGTGAGCTTGATGCCCGCCACGCCCATGGCGCCAGGCACCAGGTCGATGAAGGGGTCATGCGGTTTGGGCAGGTTGCGGTGCACGGCGTCCATCACGTCCTGCGTGGCCTGCGGGCCGGTGACAGCCAGCACGCTGGGATGCATCTGCTGCACCATGTTGCCGCCGCCCTCGCCAGTGCGCGCGCCCAGACAGCCGGTGACGATGACCTTGCCGTTCTCGGCCAGGGCCTCGCCAATGGTGTCCAGGCTTTCCTTGACGGCATCGTCGATGAAGCCGCAGGTGTTGACGATGACCAGATCCGCGCCTTCAAACGTCTTGGCGGTCTGGTAACCCTCGGCGCTGAGCTGCGTGAGGATGAGTTCGGAGTCGGTCAGGTTCTTGGGGCAGCCGAGGCTGACAAACCCGACCTTGGGGGTCTTCGCGGGGGAGGGAGCTTCTGTCATCCCCGTATTGTCCCAGCATTGAGCCCCCCGGGCATTTCAGCGCTTGAGCCCCATCACCCCGAGCATCTGCTCGGTCTGCTTTTGCATCTGCTCCTGCATCTGCGTGAACATGCTGCGCGACGGGTCGGTGTAGTTGCCCATCAGCCCCTGCACCATGGGCGACTGCGCGCCCAGGAACTTGGCCCAGGCTTCGGGCGTCATGCCCTTGGACTGCTCGGCCAGCCGGGCCTGCATGTCGGTAAACATCTGCACGTTCTTTTCCAGATAGCTACCCATGAAGCCCTGCATGGCGTTGCCATAGAAACGGATGATGTTGGCCAGCACCGCCTCGGTGAACATGGGTGCGCCACCCGCTTCTTCTTCCAGGATGATCTGCAGCAGGATACTGCGGGTGATGTCCTCGCCAGTCTTGGCATCGCGCACCACCAGGCTCTCGTTGGCCATGATCAGCTGCTTGACTTCGGCCAGCGTGATGTAAGACGACGTGTTGGTGTCGTAGAGGCGCCGGTTGGGGTACTTCTTGATGTTCCGCGGCGCCGGCGCGGCGGCTGCCGTGGCATTTGACTCTTGCACTGAGAACTCCTCGGGCTTTGGCACCCATGTATTGCACTGCAACAGATTCTAGGTGCGACCGTCCGGCGAACAGCGCAGGATAACCCTGACAGCCCCCCTGCCCGCCCATTCAAAAACCAAAAAGCCCTTCAGATCGTGGACCTGAAGGGCTTGGAACCAATGGTTAGTTGGTAGGCGCGATTGGACTCGAACCAACGACCCCCACCATGTCAAGGTGGTGCTCTAACCAGCTGAGCTACGCGCCTGTGTATTCGAGAAAGATGAAATTGTAGCAGCAAAAAAACGTGTTTTGAGCTACCTCCGAAAAATCATGCAGACCGGCATCAACGTCGACGCGCGGAGCGCACCCCCGGCACCTGGGCAACCGTTCCCAGCACCTTGTTCAGGCGCCCGGAGTCGGCCACTTCCACGGTGAAGGTCATCCAGGCCGTGCCCTTCACGGATTGGGTCTGCACCCCGATGACGTTCATCTTCTCCTTGGCAAACACTTCCGAAATGTCCCGCAGCAACCCCTGGCGGTCGGCGGCCTCGATGGCCACATCCACCGGATAGACCGACGCCGTGGCAGCGGCTTTGGAGGAGGAGCCCCATTCGACATCGATGACGCGCTCGCCGTTGCGCACTGACATTTCACGGAAGTTGCTGCAGTCGGCCCGGTGGATGCTGACGCCCTTGCCGCGTGTGACGAATCCCCGGATATCGTCGGGCGGTGCCGGCTTGCAGCATTTGGCCAATTGCGTCATCAGCGAATCGATGCCCACAACCAGCACCCCGCCCCGGGATGATTTGTCGGGCGCGCGGGGCTTTTTCAGGAGCAGATAGTCGTCGGGCTGCAGCGGCGGCTCGGGCGGACGCAGCAGGGTTTCGATGTTGCGCAGCGAGAACTCGTCCTTGCCCACCACTTCAAAGAGCGCATCGGCCGACTTGAAGCCGAGCTGGCTGGCCAGGTCCTCGAGCCGCATGGCGGTCTTGCCTTCGCGCTGGAGCAGCTTTTCGACCGCCTCGCGCCCGCGCGCCACGGTTTCGTGCTGGGCCAGGGCATTGAACCAGGCCCGGGCCTTGGCGCGGCCCCGGTGGCTGGTGAGGTAGCCCAGCTCGGCATTGAGCCAGTCACGCGAGGGGCCGCCTTCCTTGACGGTGGTGATCTCCACCGTCTGGCCGTTCTGCAGCGGGGTGTTCAGCGGCACCATCACGCCATCGACACGGGCACCGCGGCAACGGTGGCCCACGTTGGTGTGCACGGCGTAGGCAAAATCGACCGGCGTGGCGCCCTGGGGCAACTCCACGATGGCCGCGTTGGGCGTGAGCACGTAGATGCGGTCTTCGAACAGCCCCGCCTGCTGCGGCGCGCCCGCCAGGTCGCGCTCCCAGGCCAGCAGCTGTCGCAGCACGGCAATCTTGGCGTCGTAATCTCCGCTGGCCGTCACGGCGCCCGCATAGCCCTTGCTGCCGGCCTCCTTGTAGGCCCAGTGTGCAGCCACTCCGTGCTCGGCATGTTCATGCATGGCCTGGGTGCGGATCTGGATCTCCACCGGGCGACCCGAATCGTCGCGCACGATGGTGTGCAACGACTGGTAGCCATTGGGCTTGGGCTTGGCGATGTAGTCGTCAAACTCCTCCACCATGGGCGTGAACTGCGAATGCACCCAGCTGAGCGCCGAGTAGCAGTCCTTGACGCTGGGCACGATGACGCGCAGCGCCCGGATGTCGAACACCTGGTCAAAGTTGAGCGACTTGCCACGCATCTTCTTGACAATGCTGTAGATGTGCTTGGGCCGCCCCGAGACGGTGGCGCTGATGCTGTGCGCACGCAACTGTGACTCGACGCGCTCGCGCAGCTGCGCCATGTTGAGCTCGCGCTCGGCGCGCTTTTCGTCCAGCAGGCTCGCCACCTCGCGGTAGGTGTCGGGCTCCAGAAAGCGGAAGGCCAGGTCTTCCATCTCCCACTTGATCTGCCAGATCCCCAGGCGATTGGCCAGCGGCGCAAACACATGCAGTGCCTCGCGTGCAATGCCGGGCGAGACCGGGCGCTTGCTGGCAGCGTAGTAGCGCAGCGTCTGCAGGCGCGAGGCCAGGCGCAGCATGACCACGCGCAGGTCGCGCGAAAAGGCCAGCAGCATCTTGCGCACGTTCTCGGTCTGCACGGCCGGGTCGTCCACCATCTGCCCGGAGGCCTGCGCCTCGCGCGCCTGGTGCTGCACGCGCATGAGCTGGGTGGTCTCCACCGCCAGCGTGGCAAAGTTGTCGCCGAAGGCTTTGGCAATCACCTCCTGTGGCTTGTTGAGGTGCCCGCAGGCATGGACGAGGTAGCTGGCCGCCTGCATGGCCTCGGAGCCGCCAATCACCTTGAGAATGGCGGCCACCGCGTCGGCATGGGCCAGGGTGTTTTCACCCGAGTCAAGCTGCTCGCCCGCAATCAGGGGTTCGGCAAAATTACGGGCACGCATCAAGGCGTCCGCCTGCTCGGGCAAAGTCTGCGACGTGGCCGTGATGAGTTGCGGTACGGCCTCGGGACTGTGCGGGCCCGTAGCCCCACTGCCCGGGCGCACTGGTTGGCTTTTCATGCAGCGTCCTTGGTGTCCGCGCCCAGTAGAAACGACTGCACAGCGGCCACCTGGTCGGCCGCCACCAGGGTGGGCGCATGGCCCACGCCGTCAAACTCCACCAGCTGCGCCCTGGGGCCGCGCTGGCCCATGGCCTGCGCGGTCTGCCGAGAGAGCAGGTCCGATTGGGCGCCACGCAGCAGCAAAGTGCGCGCCCGGATCTGGTCGTACAGCTGCCACAGGGCTGCCTCACCGGCGGCGGCGGCTTCCTGCGTCAGCGCCCGAAACGGCACCGCGATGGCCGGGTCGTAATGCAGCGTGAAGCCGCCTTCGGGCAGTTCGCGCAGCATGGGACGCGACAGCGCCAGCCATTGCTCGGCCGTGTGCGGTCCGAAGGTGGTGGACAGGCTCCACAACACATCGGCGGCCTGCTGCAGCGAATCGAACCGCACCGGCTGCCCCAGGTACTGGCCAATGCGCTCAAGCGCCTGCCACTCGATGACCGGGCCCACATCATTGAGCACCAGGCGACGTACCGGCACGGGCACTGGCAGGCCGGGCTGGCCGCACACCACCATGCCGATCAGCCCGCCCATGCTGGTGCCCACCCAATCGAGGGTCTGAAGCGGCGCCTGCTGGTGCAGGTGCGCCAGCAGCGCCAGCATGTCGGCTGCGTACTGGCCAACCTGGTAGGCCATCGGGTCGGCCAGCCGGTCGCTGCGGCCACGGCCCACCACATCGGGGCATACCACGCGCACCTGATGGCAGAGGGCGCGGGCCAGGGTGTCGAAGTCGCGCCCCTGGCGCGAGAGACCGTGCACGCACACCACCACGTGCGGATGATGCGGGTTGCCAGTGGCATTCCATTCCCACCAGGCCATGCGATGGCACTCTGACGCATCGCCCACAAGGGGCGGATGGGCCGGGCCAGGGCAGGATACGTAGTTCAGCCTAGGTTCAATCATGGATGGGAATCCCAAAAACGCTGCTCGATAATTGTTTCATTGCATCGTAATTCATTCGGAGAAAGACCCATGCTCAAAGGCAAGACCGCACTCGTCACCGGCTCCACCAGCGGCATCGGCTTAGGCATTGCCAAGTGCCTGGCACGCCAGGGCGCCCACATCGTGCTCAACGGCTTTGGCGACGCCGAAGGACCACGCGCCGAAGTGCTGGCAGCGGGTGCCCACGCCGGCATCCGGGTGGCCTACCACGGCGCCGACATGAGCCGCGCTGCCGACATCGAGGACCTGATGGCCTTTGCCGCCAAGGAGTTCGGGCGCGTGGATATTCTGGTCAACAACGCCGGCATCCAGCACGTGTCGAGCATCGAGGATTTTCCGACCGAGCGCTGGGACGCCATCATCGCCATCAACCTGACCAGCGCCTTCCACACCACGCGCCTGGCACTGCCTGCCATGAAAGCCGCCAATTGGGGCCGCATCATCAACGTCGCCTCGGTGCACGGCCTGGTGGCCTCCGCGCAGAAGTCGGCCTATGTGGCAGCCAAGCACGGGATCGTCGGCTTCACCAAGGTAACCGCCCTGGAGACAGCCACCACCGGCGTGACCTGCAACGCCATTTGCCCCGGCTGGGTGCTCACCCCCCTGGTGCAAAAGCAGGTGGACGCCAAGGCGGCTGCCGTCGGCGTATCGGGCGAAGAAGCCAAAAAGATTCTGCTGGGTGAAAAAGAGCCGTCAATGCAGTTCACGACCCCGGAAGAACTGGGCGAATTGGCCGTGTTCTTCTGCTCGGCTGCAGCCAACAACGTGCGCGGCGTGGCCTGGAACATGGATGGCGGCTGGGTCGCGCAGTAAATTGCTCTTTTTTTGATAGCTGCAAGCGCTTGATGGAAAAGCGCTCAAGGCTTTTTTTGCTTGAATTTCACCGCATCTGCACGCTTCCGGACACGGTGACCTCCACCGTGCTTTTACCCGCCTCGACGCCAATCTGCCCCTGCGCAGAGGCTGCCTTGGCATCCATCAGCATCATGCGGGGGCGCGGCCCGGGGGCGCTGCTGTGGCTGCTGACGGATACCTCGCGCAGGCTGTAGCCGGCAAAGCCAAAGGCCTGCGACAGCTCGGACGCCTGGGTCTTGAAGTTGCCAATGGCCTCGGCCCGGGCCTCCTGTTCGGCGCGGGTGCGCTCGCTGCGGCTCAGCCCGAAACCCACCTGCCCGATCACCATGGCGCCGACGCGCGCCGCCGTGGCGGTGATCCGGCCAAAATCCCGCCCCTCCAGCACCAGTTCGGCCCGGCCCTGCCAGCCGGCGATCTGTCCCGCCGTGCCATAGCGGGGCTGCAGGTTGAACTGGCCTGTGCGCACCTCCATCGCTCCGGGCTCGGCACCCATGCGGGCCTGCGCCAACGCTGCCTCGAGCGCCTGGCGCAACTGGGCCTGAACCTCGGCGGCGTCCTTGCCATCGCGGGTGGCATGCAGCGTGAGCACCAGCAAGTCCTGCTGCACCTCGACCACCCCCGAGGCGGACAGCTGCACCACATTGTGGGGTTGCGCAGGCATTGAATTTTGAGAAAAAACCGTGCTAGCGCTTATGGATAAAGCACAAGCAGCTATTATTTTTACAGCATTTTTCATGATCATGAACGAGGAGGAAAGCCTTGTGGCAACACACGATAGCGCGTTCCACGCCTTTGGCTTGTCAGCCAGTACCGCCATTGTGAAAAGGTCTGTACGCACACCGCAAAACTTGTAACCTTTGGTCAGGCAAGCGCCGCCGCCCCGGTTTTTGACGCCCAAACTGGTAACAATGACCGCTGTTACAAATTGGACCGAGGTACACCATGGCCACAACGACGAACACCCGCCCCGACAAGATTCTGGTGGTGGACGACGATGCCCGCATCCGCGACCTGCTGCGCCGTTATCTGACACAGGAAGGCCTGGAAGTCATCCTGGCGGAAGACGGCAAGGCCCTCAACCGCATCCTGCTGCGTGACACGGTGGACCTGATCGTGCTGGACCTCATGATGCCGGGTGAGGATGGCCTGTCGATCTGCCGACGCCTGCGCGCGGCCAACGACCGCACGCCCATCGTCATGCTCACTGCCAAGGGCGAGGACGTGGACCGCATCGTGGGCCTGGAAGTGGGCGCCGACGACTACCTGGGCAAGCCCTTCAACCCGCGCGAACTGCTGGCCCGCATCCATGCGGTGCTGCGCCGCCGTCCGCCCCAGGAGGCCCCGGGAGCGCCCTCGGGCGACAACGAGGTGGTGAACTTCGGCCCCTTCACTTTTGACATGGGCACACGCGCCCTGCAGAAAAATGGCGAGGAGCTGCCGCTGACGACCGGCGAATTCGCCATGCTCAAGGCGCTGGTGCGCCACCCACGCCAGCCGCTGTCGCGCGAAAAACTGGCCTTGCTGGCCCGTGGCCGCGAGTTCGAGCCCTTTGACCGCAGCCTGGACGTGCAGATCTCGCGGCTACGCAAACTCATCGAGGAAGACGCTGCCGCGCCGCGCTACATCCAGACCGTGTGGGGCGTGGGCTACGTGTTCGTACCCGACGGCACCAACTGACCCGGGTGGTATGGGCCTTTTTCCATGAAGCCCCCCCACTCTGCCGACAGCGAAGCCACCAGCCCGGCGCCACTGGAGTCACGCACCAGCGGAACCGAGGTGCGTTCGCGCGTGGGCCTGAACCTGTTCTGGCGGACCTTCTTTTTGCTGAGCCTGCTGCTGGTGGGCAGCATCCTGGCCTGGCTGCAAACGCTGCGCGCACTGGAGTTTGAGCCCCGCACACTGCACACGGCGCAGCAGATCGCCTCGCTGGTCAATCTCAGCCGCGCGGCGCTGGTCCACGCCGACGCCATTGCACGGGTCTCGCTCATCAAGACCATGGCCGACCAGGAAGGCGTGCGCATTGTGCCGCGCGAACCCGCTGACCGTTTCGAGCCGCTCGAGCGTTCGGCCCTGGGGCAACGGCTGTCGGAACAGCTCACGCACCGCCTGGGCGCCGACACCATCGTGGCCCAGAGTGTCAACGGCGAAATAGGCCTTTGGGTGGGCTTTTCCATCAACGGCGACCCCAACTGGCTGCTCATGGACCGCTCGCGCTTCAGCCCGGCGGGCGGAAAAACCTGGCTGATCTGGCTGATCACGGCGGGCGCGCTGTCGCTGGCCGGAGCGGCGGCCATTGCGCGTCTGATCAACAAACCGCTCAAACAACTCTCGTACGCCGCCAACCGCGTGCGCGATGGCGACTTCACGACCAGCCATCTCGATGAAGATGCGGTGACCAGCGAAATCCGCGCAGTCAACATCGGTTTCAACCGCATGGCACAACGACTCGCCAAGCTGGAGCAAGACCGCGCCGTGATGCTGGCCGGCATCTCGCACGACCTGCGTACACCGCTGGCGCGCCTGCGGCTCGAAACGGAAATGAGTGTGGACGACGAGGTGGCCCGGGCCCACATGGTGGCTGATATCGTGCAGCTTGACGCCACCATCGACAAGTTTCTCGACTACGCGCGGCCCGACCATGTCACGCTCACGCCGGTCAACCTGCATGCCGTGGTGTCGTCCTGCGTCTATGCGGTGCAGGACCACCGCGAGTTGCAGATCCACACCTCCATCCCCGAAGACCTGAACGTGCTGGCCGACGAGGTCGAGCTGGCGCGCATCATCTCCAACCTGCTCGAAAATGCGCGCCGCTACGGCAAATCGCCCGACACCGGGGTGACCCGCGTGGACATTGCCGCCAAGGGCCGCGAGAAATGGGTGCTGATCAAACTGCGCGACCACGGCCCAGGCGTGCCGCCCGAGCAGTTGGCCAACCTGACCAAGCCCTTCTTCCGTGGCGACGCAGCGCGCACGGCAGCGGCCGGCGCCGGCCTGGGCCTGTCCATCGTTGACAAAACCATCCAGCGCATGGGTGGCATCTTTGCCCTGGCCAACTCCACCACAGGCGGCCTGGTGGCCCACGTACAACTGCAGCGCGCCGACGACCAGCCCGCGGGCACCGACCCGCAGCAACGCCTGCAGCGCCCGCAGGTCAAGCGCAACCTTCCACCAAAGAAGACCGACCTCCCCCTGCAAGCGTGAGCCCAGCCCCCGCAGGCCAGTGCGGCATCAGCCCTTGATCAGCAAGACCACGGCCCGGGCCTCGATGGCCAGGCACTGGCCCACCGGGCCCATGCGTTCGGCCGTCTTGGCCTTCACGTTCACCTGGTCCTGCGCCAGACCCAGGGCGCAGGCGATGCGCTCACGCATGGCCGGCATGTGCGCCGCCAGGCGCGGCGCCTGCGCCACCACGGTGCTGTCAATGTTGCCGATCTCGAAACCCTGCGCGCGCACCCGGCGCGCGGCCTCCTGCAGCAGCACCACCGAATCGGCGCCCCGGAATTGCGCATCGGTATCGGGAAAATGCGTGCCGATGTCCCCCAGCGCGGCGGCGCCCAGCAGGGCGTCGGTAATGGCATGCAGCAGCACATCGGCATCGGAATGCCCCAGCAGCCCGGCCGTGTGCGGAATATCGACCCCGCCAATCACCAGCCGGCGCCCGGGCACCAGCGCATGCACATCCCACCCCTCGCCTATTCTGAAATTCATGCTGTGTTCCTGAGGGATTAAAAAATCTTGCCCGGCGCCGCGCCTGCGGGGCCACGGGCGCTGCCAAAGCGCTCCAGTGTGGCGCCATGCCCGCGCTGCGCCAGCACGGCCTGTGCAAACGCAAAGTCTTCCGGATAGGTCACCTTGATATTGAGCGCACTGCCCGGCACCAGGCGCGGATGCAAGCCCATGGCCTCCATGGCGCTGGCTTCATCCGTCACGATGGCCCCCACATGCTCGAGCGCCTTGCGCAGCGGGCCGATGCGAAACATTTGTGGCGTCTGGGCCAGCCATTTATCGGCGCGGTCCACCGTGGACACCACACGGACCCCCCCTGGTCCGGCCGAGGCCGTCTTGAGCGTGTCGGCCAGTTTGTGTGCCAGCAGCCCGCCCACGCCATCGTGGGCGCAGGCGTCAATGAGTGCGTCGATCTGCTCGGGCGTCACCAGGCAGCGAGCAGCGTCGTGCACCAGCACCCAGTCGCGCTCGCTGGCGCCCCGTTCGAGCAGCGCACCCAGGCCGCCAAGCACCGTCTCGGCACGCGTCGGTCCGCCGCAGTCCACCACAAAGTGAAAAGGGCCGGGATACGCCTCCAGAAAATGATCCCCCGGTGCCACGGCCACCAGCGTACCGCGCAGACGCGCCACGCCGGCAAAGGCCGCTAGTGTGTGCAACACCAGGGGCTGGCCTGCCACCGGCTGGTACTGCTTGGGCAGACCGGGTGCACCGGCAGGGCTGGCCACGGGCACGGCGCGCGACCCCGTCCCGGCGCAGGGCAGCAGAGCCCAGAAGTCGCCGGGCACCGAGGGAGGTACGCTGACGGACGAAGCCAGAGGAGGTATCAGGGGTTCGGTCATGGGGGCATTCTAAAATCGCGCTTCCTCGCTGCGACCGGCTGGCGCATTTTCGCCAGACCCTCAACACAGCGCGGCCCCACCTCCCTGCGCATGGACCTCCCCAAACTCTCCCCCGGAAAACGTTTCACCCTGCCCCGCCCCGCAGGCAGCGCCGATGCCCTGCTGCTGGCACGCCTGGGCGAACGCGAAAAAGCAGCCCACCGCACCACAGCCATCGTCACGGCCGATGCCAGCGATGCGCAGCGCCTCATCGAGGAAATGGCGTTCTTTGCGCCCGGGCTGCGCTGCGCGCTGTTTCCCGACTGGGAAACGCTGCCCTACGACCAGTTCTCGCCGCACCAGGATCTGATCAGCGAGCGACTCGCGGCGCTGTGGCGCATCAGCCAGAAAGACCGCGATACCGGCGCTGACGTGGTCATCGTGCCGGCCACCACGGCGCTGTACCGGCTGGCGCCGCCGTCGTTCCTGGCGGGTTACACCTTCCATTTCAAGGTCAAGCAAAAGCTCGACGAAGCCAAACTGAAGGCCCAGCTCACGCTGGCCGGCTACAGCCATGTGACCCAGGTGGTGAGCCCGGGTGAATACGCGGTGCGCGGCGGGCTGATCGACCTGTTCCCCATGGGCTCGCTGCAGCCCTTTCGCGTGGACCTGTTCGACGACGAGATCGACTCGATCCGCACCTTCGACCCGGACAGCCAGCGCAGCCTCTACCCCGTGCCCGAGGTGCGCCTGCTGCCCGGGCGCGAATTCCCGATGGACGATGCCGCGCGGGCGCGCTTTCGCGCCCGTTGGCGCGAGCTGCTGGAAGGCGACCCGACCAAGAGCCGCATCTACAAAGACATGGGCGCCGGCGTGGCCACGGCCGGCATCGAGTACTACCTGCCGCTGTTCTTCGACGAAACCGCCACGGTGTTCGACTACCTGGGCGAAGCCGCCACGGTGGTGCTGCATGGCGACCTGGAGCCCGCCTTCCAGCGCTTCTGGCAGGACACGCGCGAGCGCTTTCGCCTGCTGCAGGGCGACCCCGAGCGCCCGGTGCTGCCGCCCGAGTCCCTTTTCCTGAGCGCCGACCAGTTCTACACCCAGTGCAAGGCGCATGCACAGCTGGCCCTGCGGCCGGGCGTGGAAGACGTCGTCGATAACGCACACTTCCAGCCGCACACCGACCTGTCGGTGGTACGCGGCGCCGAAGACCCTCTGGCCCGGCTGCATGCCCATATCCGCAACACGCAGCACCGCGTGCTGCTGCTCGCCGAGAGCGACGGCAGGCGCGAAAGCCTGCTCGACTTCCTGCGTGCCTCGCAACTGAACCCGCCAGCCTTCGATTCGCTGGCCGAGTTCCAGAGCCATGGCGAAGAGAAGGTGGGCATCGCCACGGCCGCGCTCACCAAGGGCTTCCGCTGGATGGAGGAAGGGCTCGATTTCGTCACCGAGACAGAACTGTTCGCCGCCGGCCCCACCACGCGCCGGCGCAAGAAGCAAGAGCAGGTGAGCGACGTCGAGGCGCTCATCAAGGACCTCTCGGAACTCAACGTAGGCGACCCCGTGGTGCACAGCCAGCACGGCATCGGCCGCTACCGGGGCCTGGTCAACATGGACGTGGGCAACCAGAACCCCGACGGCTCACCCGCGCTGCAGGAGTTCCTGCACCTCGAGTACGCGGGCGAGGCGGTGCTTTACGTGCCCGTGAGCCAGCTGCAGCTCATCAGCCGCTACACGGGTGTTTCCGCCGACGAGGCGCCGCTGCACAAGCTGGGCAGCGGCCAGTGGGAAAAGGCCAAGCGCAAGGCGGCCGAACAGGTGCGCGACTCGGCCGCCGAGCTGCTCAACATCTACGCCCGCCGCGCCGCACGCGAGGGCCATGCGTTCCGCTATTCACCGCAGGACTATGAGCAGTTCGTGGCCGACTTCGGTTTCGAGGAAACCGCCGACCAGAACGCCGCCATCCACGCCGTCATCCAGGACATGATTTCGCCCCGCCCCATGGACCGTCTGGTCTGCGGCGACGTGGGCTTTGGCAAGACCGAGGTCGCCCTGCGCGCGGCCTTCGTGGCCGTCACCGGCGGCAAGCAGGTTGCGTTTCTGGCGCCCACCACGCTGCTGGCCGAGCAGCACTACCAGACGCTCGTGGACCGCTTCAGCAAGTGGCCCGTGAAGGTGGCCGAGGTCTCGCGCTTTCGCTCAGGCAAGGAGATCACGGCGGCCATCAAGGGCATCGGCGACGGCACGGTGGACATCGTGGTGGGCACGCACAAACTGTTGAGCGAATCCACCAAGTTCCACAACCTGGGCCTGCTCATCATCGACGAGGAGCACCGCTTTGGCGTGCGCCACAAGGAGCAGATGAAGGCCCTGCGCGCCGAGGTGGACGTGCTCACGCTCACGGCCACGCCCATCCCGCGCACGCTGGGCATGGCGCTGGAGGGTCTGCGCGACCTGAGCGTCATCGCCACCGCGCCGCAGCGGCGCCTGGCGATCAAGACCTTCGTGCGCAACGAGGGCACGGGCGTGATCCGCGAGGCCGTACTGCGAGAATTGAAGCGCGGCGGGCAGGTCTACTTCCTGCACAACGAGGTGGAGACCATCGAGAACCGCCGCCAGAAGCTCGAAGAGATCCTGCCCGAGGCCCGCATCGCCGTGGCCCACGGCCAGATGCCCGAGCGCGAGCTGGAGCGCGTGATGCGCGACTTCGTGGCGCAGCGCTACAACATCCTGCTGTGCTCGACCATCATCGAGACCGGGATCGACGTGCCCACGGCCAACACCATCATCATGAGCCGCGCCGACAAGTTCGGCCTGGCGCAGCTGCACCAGCTGCGCGGTCGCGTCGGGCGTAGCCACCACCAGGCCTACGCCTACCTGCTGACGCCGCCGCGCAAGCAGATGACCGACGACGCGCAGAAGCGCCTGGAGGCCCTTGCCAACGCCCAGGATCTGGGCGCCGGCTTCGTGCTGGCGACCCACGATCTGGAGATTCGCGGCGCTGGCGAACTGCTCGGCGAAGGCCAGAGCGGGCAGATCCAGGCGGTCGGCTTCACCCTCTACATGGAAATGCTCGAGCGCGCGGTCAAGGCGATCCGCAAGGGCGAGCAGCCGAACCTCGAGCAACCGCTGGGCGGCGGCCCGGAGATCAACCTGCGCCTGCCGGCGCTGATCCCCGACGACTAC
>JANJVG010000012.1 GCA_024710165.1 Burkholderiaceae bacterium | reverse complement strand
GCGGGGAACACCACCACGGGCAGGCGGGCCAGGTTCATGAACAGGGCGCTGCTGTCGCCGCCCTTGCCAAACACCACGCTGGGGCGCAGCACCACGGGGTCGAGCTGGGCAGCATCGGCCAGGCTGCGCAGGCAGGCCTCGGCGGCGAGCTTGGTACGCGCATAGCGCGTGGTGCTGCCCTCAATGCCCAGGGCCGAGATCTGCACCACGCGGCGCACGCCCGCCTGCGCGCAGGCCTGGAACAGCGCGCAAGGGGTGTGCTGGTGCACGGCATCGATGGGGCGCGCGCGGCTGTTGCGCAGCACGCCCACGGCGTTGACCACGGCGTCGATGCCCTGCAGGCGGGGCAACCAGGCCTCGGGCGTGGTGTCGCGGGCAAAGTCCATGGGCACCTGGCGGGTGGCAGGGGCGTGGCGGGGCGATACGCCGCCGTGCACCGCATGGCCCGCGCGCTCCAGCGCGCTGCGCAGGGTGTGGCCGATGAAACCGGTGGAGCCAGTCAGGAGGATGTGCATGGCGGGTGTTGCGGATCGGTGTGATGGCGGATCGGGGCGATGTGCGCAATCTAACCCGCTTTGCCTTGGCGCGCCGGTGGCGGCCCGGCAGGCCTGGCCTTGCGCGGGCATGGCGTGGCGGCTCCTGCAGCCGTGCGCCAAAGCGCCTAGACTGCGGCCTCGCCTTTCATCCACCCGTTATTGCAGGAGACATGCCATGAAACTCGATGATGTCCGGTCCGATGTCAGTGCCTTGCTGCCCGGCCGCAGCACCGAAGCCGGTGCCACGCGCCGCACCGCCTTGCAGGCCGCCCTGGGCGCGGGCTATGCGGCAGCGGCGGCGCCGCTGATGGCGCAGACGGCCATTGCCACGCCCGCCGACGGGCTGGATGCCGGAACAGTGCACTTCTCCGTGGGCGGCTTCAGCGTGCCCGCGTACCGCGCCGCGCCTGCGGGCAAGACGGGGCTGCCGGTGGTGCTGGTCATTCAGGAGATTTTTGGCGTGCATGAATACATCGCCGATACCTGCCGCCGCTTTGCGCGCGCGGGCTATCTGGCGATTGCGCCGCAGCTGTATGCGCGCCAGGGCGACCCATCCAGCTACACCGAGATCGCCAAGCTCATGGCCGAGGTGGTCTCCAAGGTGCCCGACGCCCAGGTGATGGCCGACCTGGACGGCGCCGTGCAGTGGGCCACCGCCCACGGCGGCGATGCCGCGCGCATCGGCATCACCGGTTTTTGCTGGGGCGGGCGCATCACCTGGCTGTATGCCGCGCACGGCCCGGTGAAGGCGGGCGTGGCCTGGTATGGCCGCCTGGTGGGCGAGGCCACGGCGAACACGCCCCGGCACCCCCTCGACATCGCGCCCACGCTCAAGGCGCCGGTCCTGGGCCTGTATGGTGAAAAAGATGGCGGCATACCGCTTGACACGGTTGATAAGATGAAAGCGGCCTTGGCCGGTGGCTCGCCCGCTGCCAAGGCATCGGAGTTTGTGGTCTATCCTGACGCACCGCACGCCTTTCATGCCGATTACCGCCCCAGCTACCGCAAGGGCCCGGCAGAAGATGGCTGGCAGCGCGCGCTGGCGTGGTTCAAGCAGCACGGCGTGGCCTGACCGCACTGCACGCTGATTGCACAAGCCGCCTGGTGTTCGCCGGGCGGCTTTTTTGGTGCGCGAAGACCGCGTATTTTTTGAGTAAGAAGTAACTCAAAGCCTGACTGAGAAAGCGCTAGTAGCTATGGTTTTGTTAGCAATCGTCGCGGCCACCCTGGCCACGGGCATTGGCAGCGTGTGGGTGGCGGCCCTGCTCATGCGCGCCGGCCTGGGCGGCAAGGAGGGCACGCAGCATCTGCTGAGCCTGGCGGCGGGCGCGCTGCTGGCCACGGCTTTCATGCACCTGCTGCCCGAGGCGTTCGAGAGCCAGGCGGGGGCGCACGACCTGTTTGCCACCCTGCTGGTGGGCGTGGTGTTCTTTTTCCTGCTCGACAAGGCCGAGCTGTGGCACCACGGCCATGAGCACAACCACGGCACGCAGGGCCACGCCCATGCACACCATGTACATGAACGCGGCCCTGGATTGGCCGGCCACCACGGGCACGGTCACGGTCACACCCATGCGTCCCGCCCTGCGGGCGGCTGGACGTTGCTGGCTGGCGACAGCGTGCACTGCTTTGGCGACGGCGTGCTGATCGCATCGGCCTTTGTGGCCGATATCCGCCTGGGGCTGGTGGCCGCCGTGTCGGTGCTGGCGCACGAGGTGCCGCACCACATTGGCGACCTGGCAGTGCTGCAGCAAACCAGCGCGAGCCGGCGCATGGCGCTGGTCAAGGTGTCGCTGGCCGGGGCAGTGACGGCCATTGGCGGACTGGTAGGCTATTTTCTGGTGGCGCAGCTGCACGACTGGCTGCCGTACTTCCTGGCAGTGGCGTCGAGCAGCTTCATTTACGTGGCGCTGGCCGACCTGATCCCGCAACTGCAAAAACGCCTGAGCGCGCGCGAAACCACGTTGCAGATTCTCTGGCTGGCGGGGGGGATGGGCGTGGTGGTGGTGTTGAGCGGCCTAGCGCACGCGCACTGACAACGCCATGCCACACCCTTGTGGGGCAGTCCTGTGCTCAGAGGGGCGGGCCCCCCGGGCTGGCGATGGCAATGAAGGTCTCCATGGCGGGCGAAACCAGTTCTGCATGCCACGCCAACACCCCGACGGTGGGGTGTTCAAGTCCCTGCAGGGGCACGAAGCGCGCCCCGGTGATCCCCGCGCGCGCCATGGAGGCCGGCACCAGTCCCACGCCCATGCCCGAGGCTACGAGCGCGACTACGGTCAGCCACTGGCGGGCCGCGTGCCGTGTCTGCGGGTGGATGCCGGCGCGGTGCAGCAGGGCGATCACATTGTCGTGGTTGGCGGGGGCCACCTCGCGCGAGAACATCACGAAGGTTTCGTCGGCCAGCGTGCGCAGATCGATGCGGGCGGCCTGCGCCAGCGGGTGGGCGTCGGGCAGGCAGCACATGAAGTGGTCGTCGGCCAGGGGCACGCTGCGCAGCCGCGCCGGCACGGCACTGGTGTTGATGAAACCCACGTGGATCTGGCGGTGCAGCAGGGCCTCGATCTGTTCGCTCGACGACATCTCGCGCAGGTTTACCTCCATGCCGGGGGCCTGCGCGTGGAAGGCCCGCACGATGCGCGGCATGTCGCGGTACACCATGGAGCCGGTGAAGCCGACGTCCAGCCGCCCTCGCTGCCCGCCGGCCACTGCGCGGGCGGTTTCGCCGGCCTGGGCCACGCGGTCGAGCACGAGCCGCACCTCGGCCAGGTAGGCGCGGCCCGCGGGCGTCAGCTCCACATGCTTGCTGTTGCGCTCGAACAGCCGCACGCCCAGCTCGTCCTCCAGCGCCTTGATGCCCGAGCTCAGCGGCGGCTGGGTGATCGACAGCCGCTCGGCGGCGCGGCCGAAATGCAGTTCTTCGGCCAGCACGGAGAAGTAGCGCAGCAGGTGCAGTTTCATGCCCGGCATGATGCCTCAGCGCCCGCGCGCCCGTCGGGCCCCAGCGCTCAATACGACTTGGGCAGGCCCAGCACCTTCTCGGCGATGAAGCACAGGATGAGCTGCGGGCTCACGGGCGCCAGGCGCGGAATCCAGGCTTCGCGCAGGTAGCGCTCGACGTGGTATTCCTTGGCATAGCCCATGCCGCCGTGCGTGAAGATGGCGTTCTCGCAGGCGCGGTAGCAGGCCTCGGCCGCGAGGTACTTGGCGCTGTTGGCCTCGGCGCCGCAGGGCAGGTGCTGGTCGTAGAGCCACGCGGCCTTCTGCACCATCAGGTGGGCCGCTTCCAGTTCCATCCACGACTTGGCCAGCGGGTGCTGGATGCCCTGGTTCTGGCCGATGGGGCGGCCGAACACCTCGCGCTCGCTGGCGTAGAGGGCGCCGCGCCGCAGCGCCGCGCGGCCCAGGCCCACGGCCTCGCTGGCAATCAGGATGCGCTCGGGGTTGAGCCCGTGCAGGATGTAGCTGAAGCCCTTGCCTTCCTCGCCCACGCGGTCTTCGACCGGGATCCGCAGGCCGTCGATGAAGACTTGGTTGGAGTCCACGCACTTGCGGCCCAGCTTGTCGATCTCGCGCACCTCCACGGTGCTGCGGTCGAGGTCGGTATAGAACAGGCTCAGGCCCTCGGTGCCCTGGCATTCCTCGGCGGGCGTGGTGCGCGCCAGCAGCAGGATCTTGTTGGCCACCTGGGCCGTGCTGATCCACACCTTCTGGCCGTGCACGACGTAGTGGTCGCCCTCGCGCACCGCGCGGGTCTTGAGCTTGAGGGTGTTGAGGCCGGTGTTGGGCTCGGTAACGCCAAAGCAGGCGCGGTCGCGGCCTTGGATCAGCGGCGGCAGCCAGCGCTTTTTTTGCTCGTCGGTGCCGAACACCACGACCGGGTGCAGGCCGAAGATGTTCATGTGCACTGCCGATGCGCCCGAGAGGCCCGCGCCCGTGGCTGAAATGGTGTGCATCATCAGTGCGGCCTCGCTGATACCCAGGCCTGCGCCACCGAACTCTTCGGGCATGGCGATGCCGAGCCAGCCCGAGTCGGCGAGTGCGCGGTGGAAGTCGTCCGGGAAGCCGCCTTCGGTGTCTTTGCGCAGCCAGTAGTCAGCATCGAACGGGGCGCAGACGCGCTCGATGGCATCACGGATCTGCTCCTGGTCGGGGGTCAGTGCGAAATTCATGCGGCGGCTCCGGTGGGGTGGACGGGGCGGATCACCTTGTCGGGCGATTCGCCATAGGGCGGGCTGTAGATCACCAGCAGCTTGACCGGGGTGTCGCTGGTCACGGTGAACACATGCATCTGGTCGGCGGGGAAAAAGCAGGTGTCGCCTGGCACCATGTCGAACACCTGGCCTGCCACTTCGGCGCGGGCCGTGCCTTCAAGCAGATAGCAGGCCTGCTCGATGCCGGGGTGGGCGTGGGGCAGGGCGCCGCCGCCCTTGTGCAGTGTGCCCAGCAGCACTTCCATCTGCTTGGCGCCCACAGTCTCGGGGCCGATGAGGCGCTGGTTGTGCGTGTGATGGTGGTTGGCGGGTTGGTAGGCGGGCACGTCGGCGGCGCGCACCAGGTAGCTGGGGTTCATGGCGGGGCTCCTGTCAGGCGGTGATGGGTTCGGCGGCGCGGCAGGCCCCCTGGGCCAGCAGCGCCTCGATGCGATCGGGCGGGTAGCCGGCCTCGGTCAGCAGCGCGCGCGTGTGCTCGCCCAGGCGCGGGGCCGGGGTTTGCTCGCGCGCGGGTGGCGTGGCCGACCAGCGGGTGGGGTGGGCCAGGGTGTGCAGCGGGCCTTCGCTGGGGTGCAGGGTTTCGCGCACGAAACCAGTGGCGCGCAGCTGCGGGTTGGCCAGCAGGTCGGCCGGGCTGTTCATGGGCATGTTGGGCACGTCGGCGGCATCGAGCAGGGCACGCCATTCGGCGGTGGTGCGCGTGCGCATCAGGCGGGCCACTTCTGCGTACACGTCGTCAATATGGGCGGCGCGGGCACTGTGCGTGGCAAAGCGCGGGTCGCGCGCCAGGCCTTCCGATTCGCCAATGGCGGCGAAGAAGCTGCGCCAGTGTTTGTCGTTGTAGATCAGCACGCACAGCATGCCATCGCGGGTGGCGTAGGGCTTGCGGTGCGGGGTCAGCAGTCGGGCGTAGCCGGGGTCACCGCGCGGCGGCTCGAAGCTCAGGCCCGCCATGTGGTCGCCCAGGATGAACTGCGCCATGGCCTCGAACATGGGCACCACAATGGCCTGGCCTTGGCCCGTCTGGCTGCGCGCGTACAGCGCGGCGGTCACCGCATACACCGCATGGAGCCCGGTCACGCGGTCGGACAGCGTGGTGGGCGCGTAGCAGGGCTCGGCGGCGCCGTAGGCCTGCATCAGCCAGGGAATGCCGGTGGCGCCCTGGATCAGGTCGTCGTAGGCGGGGCGGGCGGCGTCGGGGCCGTCCTGGTCGAAGCCGCAGCAGCTCACGTGGAGTATGCGCGGGTTGCGCGCCCGCACGGCCTCGTAGTCCAGCCCCAGCCGGGCCAGGGCTTGCGGGCGCACGTTGCTGATGAGCACATCGCAGCCTTCGGCCAGGCGCAGGGCGGCCTCGCGGCCCTCGGGGTGCTTGAGGTCGAGCACGATGCTGCGCTTGCCCGCATTGGCATGCAGGAAGATGTGGCCCATGCCGGGGTGGACCATGGGGCCCACATGGCGCATGTTGTCGCCCTCGGGTGTTTCCACCTTGATTACCTCGGCGCCGAGCTGGGCCAGGATCTGGGTGGCGAACGGCCCCATGACGACCGAGGTCAGGTCCAGGACCCGGACGCCCGCCAGCGGGCCGGCGTAGGACTGTGCTTGCGCGTTGCTCATGGTTTCATTCCGCGCGGATGCCCGCCTGCTTGATGAGCGAACCCCAGTGGTTGAGCTGATCGGCCACATAGCGGGCAAATTCGTCCGGCGTCTTGCTGGGCCAGACCTGAAAGCCGATCAGGCTGAGCTTGTCTTGCAGGTCCTTGTCAGCCAGCACCGCCTGCAGGTCGCTGTTGAGCCGATCGACCACGGCTGGCGGCAGGCCGGCCGGGCCGAAGATGCCGTTCCATGAGGTCAGCGCGAAGCCCTGGACCGTCTTGCCGATGGGCGGGACGCCGGGCAGCAGGGGCGAAGGCTCGGCGGTGGTGATGCCCAGCGTGCGCACCTTGTCGGTCTTGATCATGCCCATGCCCGAGCCGAGGTCCACCACATAGAGTTGCACCTGTCCGCCCACCAGATCGGTCATCGCCTGGGGGCTGGACTTGTAGGGAATGCCCAGCATGTCTACGCCGGTGATGCGTTTGATCGTCTCGGATGCCACCAGGGAGGTGCTGTTGGGCGTGGCATAGCTGAGCTTGCCGGGATTGGCCTTGCCGTAATCGATCAGTTCCTTCAGGGACTTGGCGGGCACCGCCGGGTGCACCGTCAGTGCGAAGGGCAGTTCCCCCACGCGGGCGATCGGGGTGAAGTCCTTGATGGGGTCGTACCTGAGGTTGCTGTACAGGCTGGGGTTGGCCGAGTGGGAGGTGTTGGTCGTCATGAACAGCGTGTAGCCATCGGGTTTGGCCTTGGCTACGAACTGCGCACCCAGCTGGGCGCTGGCGCCTGGCTTGTTGTCGATGATCACGGATTGCTTGAGCCGTTCGGACAACTTCTGGCCCACAGCCCGTGCGACCGCATCGGTGCCGCTGCCGGCTGCGAAAGGCACGACCAGGGTGATGGGCGCAGACGGATAGTTCTGTGCGTGTGCCATGCTGGCGCTGAAAGCCAGGCCCAGCAGGGCGGGGAGGAACGGAATACGGCGCATGGGTTGTCTCCTTGACAGGTTGCTCCCTCTCGAAAGGAGGGCTGGGCGCTATCTTGGGACGGCAAGCGATTCGAGTCCAATTGAATCGATGGACTGATCAATATGTTTTAGGAATCGTTGGCGGGCGTGTGGACGCCCATCGCCCTGCCGCAGGCGTGTTTGGCGGAACCAGGAATGTCGGTTGGGCTTCTCCGGCCGACGGGCTGTAACTCAGCAAGGCGCCAGACGGCAGCCCCGCTGCGGCGGGGGCGGTGCGGGTTCAGCGACCCAGCGCGAACACCACGGGCGTGTGCTTGTCGGGTGCCTCGGGGCGCTGGCGCCATTGCTGCACGCTCTGGCTGCGGATGTGGGCGCTCTCCAGAGTGAGGCCGCTGGCCAGCGCCAGGCGTGTGGCGGGCTGCAGCGAGTGCAGTAGGGCCTGGAGCAGGGCGGCGTTGCGGTAGGGCGTTTCGATGAAAAGCTGCGTCTGGCCGGTCTTGAGCGCCAGGGATTCGAGCGTGCGGATGCGCTGGATGCGCTCGTCGGCGTCCTGCGGCAGGTAGCCGACAAAGGCGAAGTTCTGCCCGTTCAGGCCGCTGGCCGCCAGGGCCAGCAGCAACGACACCGGCCCCACCAGGGGCACCACGTTCAACCCAAGGTCGTGTGCGGCGCGCACCACCGAGCTGCCAGGGTCGGCCACGGCGGGCATGCCGGCTTCGCTGACCAGGCCGATGTCGTGCCCGGCCAGGGCGGCTGCGAGCAGGGGGCGGGCGTCGAACACCGGCGCACCCTTGCCTCCGTGGTCGCCTTTTTTGTGCACCTCGCGCGGCAGTTCGGTGATCTGTTGCTCCTGCAGCGGCAGCGCCAGCGGGTGCGTGGCGTCCACGCGCTTGAGGTAGGCGCGCGTGCTCTTGGCGTTCTCGCAGATCCAGTGCGTCAGCCGTGCTGCCGTGGCCAGGGTGCCGGTGGGCAGCACGTCCTGCAGCGGGGTCTGGGTGGCACAGCCGAAATCCAGGGGGGCGGGCACCAGGTAAAGGCGGCCTCGCGCGGGGGTGGGGGTGTTCATGGCAGCGTCAGCCCGGCGGCGCGCAGCATGCGGCAGGTGCGGATCAGCGGCAGGCCGATGAGCGCCGTGGGGTCATCGCTGACGATGGCGTCGAGCAGGCTGATGCCCAGGCCTTCGCTCTTGGCGCTGCCGGCGCAGTCGTAGGGCTGCTCGGCGTGCAGATAGCGCTCGATCTCGTCATCCGACAGCGGGCGAAAGCGCACCTCCACCGGTGCCAGGTCCACCTGCTCGAAGCCCGTGGCCTGGCAGACCACGGCCAGCGCGGTCTGGAACACCACGGTGTGGCCGCTCATGCGGCGCAACTGGGCCACGGCGCGTTCGTGCGTGCCGGGCTTGCCCAAGGGCAGGCCTGCCAGGTCGGCCACCTGGTCGGAGCCAATCACCACGGCACCCGGGTGCAGGGCCGCCACGGCGCGGGCCTTGGCCAGCGCCAGGCGCAGGGCCAGGTCGCGCGGGGCCTCGCCAGGCAAGGGAGTTTCGTCCACGTCGGGTGCGGTGACGGTGAAGGGCAGGTTCAGGCGCTGCAGCAATTCGCGCCGGTAGCGGGAGGTCGAACCCAAAACCAGGGCTCTGGGCAGGGGGAGTGCTTGATGCATGCCTTGATTCTCTTACACTGCGCGCATGACCAAGGAATTCAACCCCGATCGGCTTGACGCCAAGGCCTTCGTGCAGGCAGGAGCACGCCTGGCGGGGCACGATTCCCTGCTGAAGTACGAGCGCCTGGCGCAAGAGGCCAAAGGCCTGCACCCTGACCTGCGCGTGGACTGGGAGGCCCAGGGCGAGTGGCGGGCCGAGGCCGGCACCGAGGGTGGCCAGATGTGGATGCACCTGCAGGTGCAGGCGACCTTTCCCATGGTCTGCCAGCGCTGCCTGGGGCCGGTGGATGTGCCGCTGCAGGTGGATCGGTCGTTTCGCTTTGTTGCGGATGAGGCCACGGCAGAGGCGCTGGACGACGAGGTCGAGGAAGACCTGCTGGCACTGAGTCGCGAGTTTGACCTGCACGAGTTGATCGAGGACGAATTGCTCATGGCCCTGCCCGTGGTGCCGCGCCACGATGAGTGCCCCACGCCGGTGCCCATGGCGTCGAGCGACGAGGATTTTGAGGCGGCCGAAGCCGAGCGCCCCAACCCGTTTGCAGCCCTGGCCAGCCTTCGCGTGGGCAAACCGGACCAATAAAACGCTTTGGGCTATAATCGAGGGCTTCGCGCGAATCCCCTCGTGTCTTTTAATGGGCTGATCGCGTTTTTACCAACCCCCTATTCAAGACCAGGAGCCAACCATGGCCGTTCAGCAAAACAAGAAATCCCCGTCCAAGCGCGGCATGCATCGCTCGCACAACGCCCTGAATGTGCCCGGCATCGCTGTCGAGCCCACCACCGGCGAAATCCACATGCGCCACCACATCAGCCCCAACGGTTTTTACCGTGGCCGTCAGGTGCTGAAGAACAAGTCCGAAGCCTGACACCCGTCAGAGCCAAAGACCCCGGGCCCGTTGCTACTTGCATGTAGCACGGGCCTTTGTCATGCGTGTTTCAAATGTCTCACAGGCCACCCAGGGCCAGAACCTACTTCCATGATCACACTGGCTGTTGACTGCATGGGCGGCGATCATGGCCCCCATGTGACCCTGGCGGCATGCCGCCGCTTTCTCGATGCGCACCCTGAGGCTCGCCTGCTGATGGTCGGGCTGCCCGAAGCGCTCAAGGGTTTTGCCCATGAGCGCGCCACGCTGGTGCATGCCAGTGAAGTGGTGGCCATGGACGATCCGCTGGAGGTGGCCCTGCGCCGCAAGAAGGATTCGTCCATGCGTGTGGCCATCCAGCAGGTCAAGGATGGCGCCGCCGCGGCAGCCGTATCGGCGGGCAATACAGGGGCTCTCATGGCCATCGCACGCTATGTGCTCAAGACGCTCGACGGTATCGACCGGCCTGCCATTGCCTACCCGTTGCCCAATGCCAAGGGGGGATCCACCACGGTGCTGGATCTGGGGGCCAACGTCGATTGCAACGAGCGCCACCTGCTCGAGTTTGCCGTGATGGGTTCGGCCCTCGACTCTGTGCTCAAAGGCAACGAGCAGCCCACCGTGGGGCTGCTGAATATCGGCGCTGAGGCCATCAAAGGCAGTGAAGTTATCAAAAAAGCGGGCGAACTGCTGCGTTCTGCTGCCAATTCCGGTGATTTGAATTTTTTTGGCAATGTCGAAGGTAATGACATTTTCAAGGGAACGACCGATATCGTCGTGTGTGACGGTTTTGTGGGCAATGTGGCACTCAAGACCAGCGAGGGCTTGGCTGCCATGGTCGGCGCTTTCCTGAAGCAGGAATTTTCGCGCAATATTTTCACGAAAATTGCCGCCATCATTGCCTATCCTGTGCTATCTGCATTCAAAAAACGCGTGGATTACCGTCGCTACAACGGCGCGGCGCTGCTCGGATTGCGCGGCCTGGTGTTCAAGAGCCATGGCTCGGCCGACGAGATGGCTTTCGAGACGGCTTTGAACCGCGCGTATGATGCAGCCCGCAACAACCTGCTGGACCGTGTCCGCCTCCGCATCGCCAGCGCAGCGCCCTTTTTGCTGCCTCCCGATGCCGCCGCCAACAGCGGCACGGCGCCAGCGCCACAGTAATGAAACGCTACTCCCGTATTACCGGCACCGGCAGCCATCTGCCGCCGCGCCGGGTGACGAATGCCGACCTGGTGGCTGAACTGGCCGTCCGGGGCATCGAGACCTCGAATGAATGGGTCGTGGAGCGCACGGGCATCCAGGCGCGCCATTTTGCCGCCTCCGACGTGGCCTGCAGCGACATGGCCCTGGACGCTTCGCGCCATGCCTTGCAGGCGGCAGGGCTCGACGCGCAGGACCTTGATCTGATCATCGTCGCCACGTCCACGCCGGACATGGTATTCCCGTCCACGGCCTGCATCCTGCAGAACAAGCTGGGCGCCATCGGTTGCCCGGCGTTTGATGTGCAGGCTGTGTGCAGCGGCTTTGTCTATGCGCTCACGGTGGCCGACGCCATGATCCGCGCAGGCACCGCCAGGCGCGCCCTGGTGGTGGGCTCCGAAATTTTCAGTCGCCTTCTCGACTTCAACGACCGCACCACCTGTGTGCTGTTTGGCGATGGCGCGGGCGCCGTGGTGCTGGAAGCCTCGGACGAGCCTGGCATCCTGTCCACCGATCTGCACGCCGATGGCCGCCATGTGGGCATCCTGTGCGTGCCGGGCCATGTCTCGGGCGGGCAGGTCAGCGGCCTGCCGCTGCTTACCATGGACGGCCCGGCCGTCTTCAAGCTGGCCGTGGGGGTACTGGAGAGCGCCGCGCGCGCCACGCTGCAAAAGGCAGGCCTGACCGAAGCCGATATCGACTGGCTGGTGCCGCACCAGGCCAACATCCGCATCATGCAGGGCACGGCGCGCAAGCTCAAATTGCCGGTGGACAAGATGGTCGTCACCGTTGATCAGCATGGCAACACCTCGGCGGCATCGATCCCGCTGGCGCTGGACCACGCGGTACGCGCAGGCCAGATCACACCGGGCCAGACCGTGCTGCTCGAAGGCGTGGGCGGTGGCTTCACCTGGGGTGCGGTGCTCCTGAAAATGTAGCTGCTTGCGCTTGATGGATAAGCGCTAGAGCCCGATTTCTTTCATATTTTCATTATCAGCAATGAAAAACTTTGCATTTGTCTTTCCGGGCCAGGGCTCGCAGGCCGTGGGCATGCTCGATGGCTGGGGCGATCATCCCGCCGTGGTGCAGACGCTGAAGGAAGCGTCCGACGCCCTGGGCGAAGATGTGGGCCGCCTGATCCATGAGGGCCCCAAGGAGGCGCTGGCCTTGACCACCAACACCCAGCCGGTGATGCTGGTGGCGGGTGTGGCCGCTTGGCGCGTCTGGCGCGCCGAGGGCGGCGCGTTGCCTGCGGCGGTGGCTGGGCACTCGCTGGGTGAATACTCGGCGCTGGTGGCGTCCGGCGTGCTCACGCTGGCCCAGGCGGCGCCGCTGGTGCGCCTGCGTGCTGCCGCCATGCAGGAAGCCGTGCCCGTGGGCACTGGCGCCATGGCCGCGATTCTGGGCCTGGATGCTGCCAAAGTAATTGCTGGTTGCGCAGAAGTGACGAGCGCCATGGGCCAAAACGGCACTGAAGTGGTCGAGGCGGTGAATTTCAACGACCCGGCGCAGACCGTGATCGCCGGCAGCAAGGCGGCCGTCGAGAAGGCCTGCGAGGCCCTCAAGGCCGCAGGTGCCAAGCGCGCGCTGCCGCTGCCGGTGTCGGCGCCGTTCCACTCCAGCCTGATGAAGCCCGCCGCCGAGAAGTTGCGCACCGCCCTGGCTGCCACGCCATTGGCCGCGCCGCAGATCCCGGTGCTCAACAATATTGACGTGGCCGTGCAGCAGGACGCCGACGCCATCCGTGATGCGCTCTACCGCCAGGCCTTCGGCCCCGTGCGCTGGGTGGAGTGCGTGCAGGCGCTGAAGGCCCGCGGCATCACACACATCGTCGAATGCGGCCCTGGCAAGGTGCTGGCGGGCATGACCAAGCGCATCGACGCCGAACTAACGGGCGCGGCACTGTACGACCCGGCCACCCTGAATGAAGTGAAGGAACTGCTGGCATGAGCGAATCCACCGCAACCCCCACCGTGGCGCTGGTCACGGGTGCCTCGCGCGGCATCGGCGCCGCCATCGCATTGGAGCTGGCCGCGCGCGGCCACCAGGTCATCGGCACCGCCACCACCGACGAAGGCGCTGCGCGCATCACCCAGGCGCTGGCTGCCTATCCCGGCTGCCGGGGCGCCAACCTCAACGTGAACGACGCTGCGGCGGTCGATGCGCTGATCGACAGCATCGTCAAGGGCCAGGGCGGCCTGCATGTGCTGGTGAACAACGCCGGCATCACGCGCGACCAGCTCGCCATGCGCATGAAGGACGACGACTGGGACGCCGTGCTGGACACCAACCTCAAGGCCGTGTTCCGCGTCAGCCGTGCCGCCATCAAGCCCATGATGAAGCAGCGCTATGGGCGTATCATCAGCATCACCAGCGTGGTGGGCGCCTCGGGCAATCCCGGCCAGGCCAACTACGCTGCCGCCAAGGCGGGTGTGGCGGGCATGACGCGCGCGCTGGCGCGCGAGTTGGGCAGCCGCAACGTGACCGTGAACTGCGTGGCGCCAGGCTTCATCGACACCGACATGACCGCTGGCCTGCCCGAGGCGCAGCAGAAAGCCTTGCTGGACCAGATTCCGCTGGGCCATCTGGGCAAGCCTGCCGACATCGCCCACGCCGTGGCCTACCTGGCTTCGCGCGAGGCTGGCTATGTGACCGGGCAGGAGCTGCATGTCAACGGCGGCATGTACATGTAACCAAGAAACACGCCGGTTCATCCGTGCGGCGGGCAGTTCGGGGGAGGCTTCCCTTGAGCAGCTAGAATCGCGGATTCATTCACAACCCCCAGAGGGAAACCATGAGCGATATCGAAGCACGTGTCAAA
Source organism: Burkholderiaceae bacterium (assembly GCA_024710165.1). Classification (GTDB taxonomy): domain Bacteria; phylum Pseudomonadota; class Gammaproteobacteria; order Burkholderiales; family Burkholderiaceae_C; genus Simplicispira. The sequence goes on along the minus strand of JANJVG010000012.1, from coordinate 33,284 downwards.
AAGATCATTGCCGAACAACTCGGCGTTGAAGAGTCCCAAGTCACCAACGAAAAGGCCTTCGTGGCCGATCTGGGTGCCGACTCGCTGGACACGGTGGAACTGGTGATGGCGCTGGAAGACGAGTTCGGCATCGAGATCCCCGACGAGGACGCCGAGAAGATCACGACGGTGCAAAACGCCATCGACTACGCCACCTCCCACCCGAAGGCCTGAGCGGCGCGCCTGGCGCCTTCTCTTCAGCGATCAGCACAAGGTTTTTACGCATGAGCCGTCGTCGCGTTGTCGTGACCGGCCTGGGTTGCGTCAGCCCCGTGGGAAACACGGTGCAGGACGCCTGGGCCAATATCCTTGCCGGTCAGTCCGGCATTGACCTCATCACCAAGTTCGATACTTCGAACTTTGCCTGCAAGATTGCCGGCGAGGTCAAGGGGTTTGACCTGGAGTCCTATATCAGCGTCAAGGACGCGCGTGCCATGGACTCCTTCATCCATTACGGCATTGCGGCGGCTGCCCAGGCCGTGCACGATGCCGGCCTGCCCACGGGCGATGCGCTGAATGAGGAGCTGGCCACCCGGATCGGCTGCGTGATCGGCTCGGGAATCGGCGGCTTGCCGCTGATTGAAAACACCCACGCCGAATTCGTCAACCGCGGGGCCCGGCGGATCACCCCGTTTTTCGTGCCGGCGTCCATCATCAACATGGTCGCCGGGCATGTGTCCATGCGTTTCGGCTTCAAGGGGCCGAATCTGGCCGTTGTCACGGCCTGCACCACGGGCCTGCACTGCATCGGTGAGGCCGGTCGCATGATCGAATACGGCGATGCCGATGTGGTCATCGCCGGGGGCGCAGAAGCCACGGTGTCGCCGCTGGGCATTGGCGGCTTTGCCGCGATGCGCGCGCTCTCCACCCGCAACGACGACCCCAAGGCGGCCTCGCGCCCCTGGGACAAGGACCGCGACGGCTTCGTGCTGGGCGAGGGTGCCGGTGTCGTCGTGGTCGAGGAATACGAACACGCCAAGGCGCGTGGCGCCAAAATTTATGCGGAACTGAGCGGCTACGGCATGAGCGCCGACGCCGGCCACATGACCGCGCCCAACATGGACGGCCCGCGCCGCGCCATGCTGGCTGCCTTGCGCAACGCCGGCATCAATGCCGATGAGGTGGCCTACCTCAATGCACACGGCACGTCCACGCCGCTGGGCGATGTCAACGAGACCAATGCCATCAAGGCGGCCTTCGGCGACCACGCGCACAAGATGGTGGTGAGTTCGACCAAGTCCATGACCGGCCACCTGCTGGGCGGGGCGGGCGGCATCGAGAGCATCTTCACGATCCTCGCGCTCTACCACCAGAAGGTTCCGCCGACCATCAACCTGGACAACCAGGACCCCGAGTGCGACCTCGACTACTGCGCCAACACGGCGCGGGACATGAAGATGGATGTCGCGATCAAGAACAACTTCGGCTTTGGCGGCACCAACGGCACGCTGGTGTTCCGGCGCGTCTGAGGGCCGCTGGCCATCGCACCGTTTCCAGGTGCCCTGCGGCATCAAGTACATCCCTTGTCGCCGGGATGCCCGTGTCTGTATCGCATGACCGCAAATCCCTCACGCTACCATGCTCCAGCGGTCCGGTACCCCACCTCGGGGTGGACGGGCTGGCTTGGCGTGATGGGGGGGGCGGCATCGCTGGCCGGGTTGGCGGCCCTGGTTGCGTGGGCATTGCTTGGCGCGTCGGCCCATCCTGACTGGGTGGTGGGCGCCGCCCTGGCTTTATGGCTGATGGCTACGGGGAGTGCGTGGCGTTTTGCGTCCCGGCTGCCGTCTGGAGTGCTGGCCTGGGATGGTCAGGTCTGGAGCTTGCAGAGCCCGCAGGGCGTAGTGCACTCCGGTACCCTCGCGGTCCATCTTGATTTGCAGCGTCAAATGGCCGTTTGTTTGCGGGTGGACGGAGCACCCTGTTGCTGGATCTGGCTGGAACAGGGGCGTGACCGCGCCCGCTGGAGCGATGTGCGCCGTGCGGTATATTCGCGCCCCGGACATCGCGTTGCCGACACCGCCCTGAAGGCCCGCGAGGGCGGGGGCTGACTCTTTTTTTCATGACCACCCCTCCAACGGCCACGCCCCCAGACGATTCCCCCGCCATCCACAACGACGTTCTGTTGGTGGAGCGCGCCGTGGCGGGCGATCTGCGCGCCTACGATTTGCTCGTCATCAAGTACCAGCGCCGCATCGAGCGGCTGATCGGGCGCATGGTGCGTGATACCGATCTGGTGCAGGACATCGCACAGGAAACGTTTTTGAGGGCCTACCGTGCCCTGCACCAGTTTCGGGGTGAAGCCCAGTTTTACACCTGGCTTTATCGTATTGCAGTCAATACGGCCAAAAAGTTTCTGCTCGACCTCAAGCGCGATCCGCTGGTCTACGAGGGTGCCCTGCGCCCGGACGATGACGACAATGAAACTTCTCGTATCGGACAGGAACCAACCACCGACGAAACGCCGGAAACCGTGCTGGCAGCCCAGGAGATTGCTGCGGCGGTGAATGCTGCCATGGAAGCCTTGCCGGATGATTTACGGCAGGCAGTGACCCTGCGGGAGATCGAAGGGCTGAGCTACGAAGAAATTGCTGCAGCCATGGCATGCCCGATCGGCACGGTGCGGTCGCGGATTTTCCGGGCCCGCGAAGCCATTTCAGCCCGGGTGCGCCCCTTGCTGGAAAACCAGACGGGTAAGCGCTGGTAGGTCGTCGGTAGGGGCGATGTGACTTTGGAGTTGGCAGGTGACACCATGCAAGATGATCTGAAACAACGCGAGCAGCTCTCGGCACTGGCCGATGGCGAACTGGACAGCGACGAGTGGGCGCAGGCCTACCGGTTCGCACAGCAGAGCGAAGGGCGAGAGGCTTGGCAGATGTACCACCTGGTCGGTGACGTGCTGCGCTCGGCCGAACTGGCGCGGCCAGACCGGGGAAGCGATTTTCTGGCGAGACTGCACGCAAAGATGGCTGAAGAACCCGTGCCGTCGGTCATGCCATCGACCCTTGCAGTGAAGCCTCCTGCGCTGCGGCAGTTGCCGGTGCAGGCCGCCAACGATGCGCTGTTCCGCTGGAAGATGGCGGCCGGCTTTGCCTCGCTTGCCGCGGTGGTGGCCATTGGCTGGAATGTCTTGGGCTCTCTGAGTGGAGGCAGCACCGGGCCGCAGCTGGCGGTGACCCCGGCCGCGGCGCCGGTGCAGGCGGTTGCAAGCAACAACCCGGAGTCACAGGTCATGCTCCGGGACCCGCGCCTGGATGAATTGCTGGCGGCGCACAAGCAGTACAGCGGCACCGCAGCGCTGCAGATGCCTGCAGGCTTTCTGCGCAACGCCAATTTCGATTCGCCTTCGCGCTGATCCCGGACGGGGAGTCCCTGGTCTGCACATCGGCGCAAGCACCCCATGGTTCGGGTGATGCCGGGGATCGAGAGCTTTTCCCTCGGAGGCACATCGCTGCAGCCCGTGTGGCGGGTGTTTCGCATTGTTCCGGGTTTGTGAAAGAGGCGTCTTGCGGAACCAAATGGACGCGACGTATTTCTCAGACCAGATACCCATGCCGGGTGCGACATGTTGACTCGTATTCTTGAAAGGTCGGAGATGAAAAAGAACAAAGGGGCGGTGTGGTCGGTTGGAAGATGCGCCAGCACGCTGGCTCTGGCGATGGGTGCCGTTGTGGCTGCGCCGGTGCTGGCGCAGATGCCGACACCGGCAGTGCCGGCATCGGTGCGCGGGTTGCCAGACTTCACCGACCTGGTGGAGCAGGTGGGCCCGTCGGTGGTCAACATCCGTACACTGGAGAAAGTGTCTTCCCGCGGGGTGATGAACGGAATGGATGAAGAAATGCTTGAATTTTTCAAGCGTTTTGGCGTGCCCATCCCGAACATGCCCCGCCAGCAACGGCCGCAGCGCCCCAACCAGGAAGATGAACAGCCGCGTGGTGTCGGGTCGGGCTTCATCGTCAGTTCCGATGGCTACGTGATGACCAACGCCCACGTGGTGGACGGCGCAGACGAGGTGATCGTCACCCTGACCGACAAACGCGAGTTCAAGGCCAGAATCGTGGGAACCGACAAGCGCACCGATGTGGCGGTGGTGAAAATCGATGCCACCGGGCTACCTTCCGTGCGCATTGGCGACATCAACCGCTTGCGGGTGGGTGAGTGGGTCATGGCTATCGGATCGCCGTTCGGCCTGGAAAACACCGTCACGGCAGGCATCGTGAGCGCCAAGCAGCGTGACACGGGCGACTATCTTCCGTTCATCCAGACCGATGTGGCGATCAATCCAGGCAATTCGGGCGGGCCCCTGATCAACATGCGTGGCGAGGTGGTGGGCATCAACAGCCAGATCTATTCGCGATCAGGCGGGTTCATGGGGATCTCGTTCGCGATCCCTATCGATGAAGCGATGCGCGTGAGCGAGCAGCTGCGGGCCAGCGGCCGCGTGACGCGCGGGCGCATCGGCGTGCAGATCGGGCAGGTGACGCGGGATGTGGCGGAATCGCTGGGCTTGGGCAAGCAGCAGGGCGCGCTGGTGACCGGTGTCGAGGCGGGGTCGCCGGCCGAAAAGGCGGGCATTGAAGCCGGCGACATCATCATGCGCTTTGATGGCAAGCCCATTGAAAAAGTCGCCGATCTGCCGCGCATGGTGGGAAGCACCAAGCCCGGAACCAAAAGCGCGCTGACCGTGTTCCGTCGTGGCACAACGCGTGACCTGTCCATCGTGGTTGCCGAAGTCGAGCCCGACAAGGCGGCGCTCAAGACCTCCGACAAAGAGGTCCGACCCAAGACCTCTTCGGCGGCCCAGCAACTCGGGCTGGCTGTATCGGAGCTGACCGATGCGCAGAAAAAGGAATTGAAGCTGCGCGGCGGTGTACGGGTGGATGCCGCCACCGAGGCAGCAGCACGTGCCGGTCTGCGCGAGGGCGACGTCATCATGGCGATCGCCAACGCCGAAGTGGCTGGAGTGAAGGACTTCGAGGCAGCACTGGCCAAGGTGGACAAGGCCAAGCCCATCAATGTGCTGTTCCGGCGTGGTGAATGGGCTCAGTACACCCTGATTCGCCCGGCGCGCTGAGCGGCTGGATTGGTGCAGGAGTCTGTCGGGACGGGGAGGGCTTTTGCAGATGCCATGCTCCGCCGTTCGACGGCGGTGTCGCTCGCATCAGATTGGGTAGAATCATGGGCTTTCCTGCGCAAGGTTCGGCATGGTGGGTTTTGCCTGATTTGCGATGCAGAACATTGCGCAAGTCCCGCACCGCTGTTCTGCAAGCCGTCTGCTGCTTTTTTTGAAAGCGGGCGGCCTGCAAAACCCATGCCCTGCGACGACCTTGTGCGTCGATTGCGCAGCCCTTGATGTGCCGGCTTTTTGCCTACAATGAAGTCCCAACCATCGCAGTTGCCAAAGATTGTTGGTTCAGGGCGCGTCTCCCGTTGACGCGCCCTTTTTTCTTGCGTGCATCGTGTCCCTTCCTTCACTTGACGGTTTTCGTTGATGAACCACATCAGAAATTTCTCCATCATTGCGCACATTGACCACGGCAAGTCCACGTTGGCGGACCGCCTGATCCAGCGTTGCGGCGGTCTGGCCGAGCGCGAGATGGAGGCCCAGGTGCTTGACTCGATGGACATCGAGAAGGAACGCGGCATCACCATCAAGGCGCAGACCGCTGCATTGCAGTACAAGGCCAAGGATGGACAGGTCTACAACCTCAACCTGATCGACACGCCCGGCCACGTAGACTTCTCGTACGAAGTGAGCCGTTCGCTCTCGGCCTGCGAGGGGGCCTTGCTGGTCGTGGATGCCTCGCAGGGCGTGGAGGCGCAGACGGTGGCCAACTGCTACACCGCGCTCGACCTGGGGGTGGAAGTGCTGCCGGTGCTCAACAAGATGGATCTACCGCAGTCTGACCCGGAGAACGCCAAGGCCGAGATCGAGGATGTGATCGGCATCGACGCAGGTGACGCCATTCCTTGTTCGGCCAAAACGGGCATGGGCATCGATGAGATTCTGGAAATGATCGTTGCCAAGGTGCCGGCCCCCAAGGGCAACCCGGACGGACCGCTGCGCGCCATGATCATCGACAGCTGGTTCGATACGTATGTGGGCGTGGTGATGCTGGTGCGGGTGGTCGATGGCCGCCTGCTCAAGGGCGAGCGCATCAAGATGATGGCCACGGGCGCCGCCTACGAGGCCGGCAGCCTGGGCGTTTTCACCCCTGCCAATGCACCGCGCGATGCGCTGCGGGCCGGTGAAGTGGGCTATGTGATCTGCGGCATCAAGGAGCTGCAGGCCGCCAAAGTGGGCGACACCATCACGCTGGAAAAGAAGCTCCCGAACAACGCGGGTCCTGCGACGGAGGCCTTGCCGGGCTTCAAGGAAATCCAGCCGCAGGTGTTTGCCGGCCTGTACCCGACCGAGGCAAGCGAGTACGACCAGCTGCGCGATGCGCTGGAAAAGCTCAAGCTCAACGATGCCTCGCTGCACTACGAGCCCGAGGTGAGTCAGGCGCTGGGTTTTGGCTTTCGCTGCGGCTTCCTCGGCTTGCTGCACATGGAGATCGTGCAGGAGCGCCTGGAACGCGAATTCGACCAGGATCTCATCACCACGGCGCCCAGCGTGGTCTACCAGGTGGTCATGCCTGGTGGCGAGGTCGTCATGGTCGAGAACCCGGCCAAGATGCCTGACCAGGGCAAGTTGCAGGAGATCCGCGAACCCATCGTCACCGTGCACCTGTACATGCCGCAGGAGTATGTGGGGCCGGTGATGACGCTGGCCAACCAGAAGCGCGGCGTGCAGATGAACATGGCTTACCATGGCCGCCAGGTCATGCTGACCTACGAGATGCCATTGGGCGAGATCGTGCTGGACTTCTTCGACAAGCTCAAGTCGGTGTCGCGCGGTTATGCGTCGATGGATTACGAATTCAAGGAGTACCGCGCCTCGGACGTGGTGAAGGTCGACATCCTGCTCAACGGCGAAAAGGTCGATGCGCTGTCCATCATCGTGCACCGCAGCCAGAGCCAGTACCGCGGCCGTGCCGTGGTGGCCAAGATGCGCGAGATCATCAGCCGCCAGATGTTCGACGTGGCCATCCAGGCGGCGATTGGTGCCAACATCATTGCGCGCGAGACCATCAAGGCCATGCGCAAGAACGTGCTGGCCAAATGCTATGGGGGCGACATCACCCGCAAGCGCAAGCTGCTCGAGAAGCAGAAAGCAGGCAAGAAACGCATGAAACAGATCGGATCGGTCGAGGTGCCCCAGGAGGCTTTCCTCGCCATTTTGCAGGTGGAGGACTGATGCAGGCCATGCAGATTCTGACCTCGCTCGTGCTGGCCGCCTTTGCCGGCTATATGGGTGCCTGGTACTTTGGGGCGATCGAAGGCAATTTTGCCCTGTTGCTGTTCCTGGCCACCGTGGTGACCGGCGCCTACTGGCTGGGCGAGCGGTTTTATTTCCTGCCGCAACGCCGCCGCGCCGCCCAGGCTATCGAAGATGCCGCTGCCCGGCGCCGCGCCGAACTCGACCGCATGGGTATCGCCAAGGTCGATATCGATGTACAGGACTCCAAAGAGCGGCTGCTCATGCAGCCCTGGTGGCTGGACTGGACGGCTGGTCTGTTCCCGGTGATTGCCGCTGTTTTTCTGCTGCGCTCTTTCTTGTTCGAGCCCTTCAAGATTCCCTCGGGCTCGATGATTCCCACCCTGCTGGTGGGCGACCTCATTCTGGTGAACAAGTTCACCTATGGGGTGCGCCTGCCGGTCATCCACACCAAGATCATCGAAGGCAATGCGCCGCAGCGTGGCGACGTGATGGTTTTTCGTTACCCGCCCCAGCCCAACCTGGATTACATCAAGCGCGTGGTGGGAGTTCCGGGTGATGAAGTGGCGTATCTGAACAAGCGCCTGACCATCAACGGCCAGCCGGTGCAGACGGCGTCCGCCGCCGACTTTTTTGACGACGGCGCCATGCGTTACTTCAAGCAATTCGAAGAGCAGCTGGGGGCGGCTCCCCACCGCCTGCTCAACAACCCCGATGTGCCGGCATTCATCCAGGGGGCCAGCCACTTTGCCTACCGTGACAACTGCCGTTACAGTGTGGAAGGCGTGGTGTGCGAGGTGCCCGAGGGGCATTACTTCATGATGGGTGACAACCGCGATAATTCGCTCGACTCGCGCTATTGGGGGTTTGTCCCGGAGTCGCACATCGTGGGCAAGGCCTTTTTTGTCTGGATGAACTTCGGCAACCTCAAGCGCATCGGACCCTTCCACTGAGCTGCACCCCAAGCGGCCAACAACCCAAGAGAGGATAGGTTATGCAAGTTCACCGTACAGCCCGCCGGACGCGCCAGCGTGGCCTGTCGTTCATTGGTGTCATCGTCATCGGCCTGTTTGCAGTGGCCGCCTTTGCCATTGGTGGTCAGTCGGTTCCGGTTTTTCTCGAGCACCAGGCCATCCAGAAGGCGGCCGCCAAGGCGGCCAAGGAAGGTTCGACGGTGCCGGATGTGCGTGCCATTTTTGACAAGGCCGCACAGATCGACGAGATCAGCTCGATCAGTGGCAAGGACCTCGACGTCACCAAGCGCGGCGACAAGGTGGTCGTGTCCTACAAGTACGCGCGCGAGATTCCGTTGGCGGGCCCTGCTTACCTTGTCTATCGTTTTGAAGAGTCGACCAAGTAGGTGTCTTCTGCGCTTGTCTCGCTGCAGACACGGCTGCAGCACCGGTTTTCTGATCCCGCGCTGCTTCAGCGCGCCGTGACGCACCGCAGCTTCAGTGCCGACCACAACGAGCGGCTGGAGTTTCTGGGCGATTCCGTGCTGAACCTGGCGGTCTCCAGCCTCTTGTACCAACGCCTGAGCTCCCTGCCCGAGGGCGACCTCTCGCGCGTGCGCGCCAATCTTGTCAAGGAAGCGACCCTGCACCAGCTGGCCCTGGGTCTGCGCCTGTCCGAAGTGCTGCGCCTGGGCGAGGGCGAGGCGCGCTCGGGCGGGCACAAGCGTGCCTCCATCCTGGCCGACGCCCTGGAGGCGCTGCTGGGCGCCGTGTACCTGGATGCCGGCTACGCCCCGGCCGAGGCGCTGGTGCATCGCCTTTTTGAATCTGTCGAGATCAACCCCCAGATGGAAGCGGCCGCCAAGGATGCCAAGACCGCATTGCAGGAGTGGCTGCAGGGCCGCAAAATGCAGTTGCCCCAGTACCGTGTGGTGGGCACCGTGGGCGCGGCGCACAAGCAGACCTTTGACGTGGAATGCGCCATTCCTGAACTGTCGCTCACAGAGCGCGGTATTGGCGGTTCACGCCGTGCAGGCGAGCAGTCTGCAGCGACGGCCATGCTGGCCACATTGAAAGCAAGACACCCATGAATGAAGATGCTACAAAAAATGTAGCTGACAGCGCAGACGAATCGGGCGCTGAAGGCCAAAATGACCTGGAAGCCATGCTGGCCGCAGCCCGGCCGGCCGGTGCCGCAACAGACGTTGAGGGCCAGCGTTGCGGCGTGATCGCCATCGTAGGTAAGCCCAATGTTGGCAAATCCACGCTGCTCAACGCGCTGGTCGGGCAAAAAATCAGCATCACCTCGCGCAAGGCGCAGACCACGCGCCACCGTATCACCGGCATCCGGACCATGGGGCAGACGCAATTCGTGTTTGTCGACACGCCGGGCTTCCAGACACGCCATGCCACGGCGCTGAACAAGTCGCTCAACAAGACCGTGATGGGCGCCATTGGTGATGTGGACCTGATCCTGTTCGTGGTCGAGGCGGGCAGTTTCACGCTGGCCGATGCCAAGGTGTTGAGTCTGTTCAAGCCTGGCATCCCCACCCTGTTGATTGCCAACAAGCTCGACAACATCCACCGCCGCGCCGAAATCGCCCCCTGGCTCAAGAGCATGCAGGAGCGCCACCCGTTTGCCGAGTTCGTTCCCATGTCGGCCAAGAACAAGGGTGACATCGAGCGGCTCTATGGCATCTGCGAGAAATACCTGCCCGAGCAGCCCTGGTGGTACGGCGAGGACGAGCTGACCGACCGCAGCGAAAAATTCCTGGCCTCCGAAACCGTGCGCGAGAAGCTTTTCCGCTTCACGGGCGACGAATTGCCCTACACCTCCACCGTCATCATCGACAAGTTCGATGAGGAAAAAAGCAAGCAGCACAAGCGCCTGGTAAAGATCGCCGCCACCATCGTCGTCGAGCGCGACAACCACAAGATGATGGTCATCGGCGACAAGGGCGAGCGCCTCAAGCGCATTGGCACCGAGGCACGCCAGGAGCTGGAAAAGCTCCTCGACGCCAAGGTCTTCCTGGAGCTGTGGGTCAAGGTGCGCTCGGGCTGGGCCGATGACGAGGCGCGTGTGCGCTCGTTCGGGTATGAGTGAGGGGCGCCGCCCTCCGAGGCGCCAATGGCCCGGCCAAGACCGTTCCACGGTGTCTGTACGCAGGCTGTGCGTGGTGACAGGTAATTGAATGAAATTGGCCACCAGCGCTTATTTATAAAGCGCTTGCAGCTATTGAAAAAATAGCATCATGCCCGCCCGCCGTTTCTCCAACGAACCCGCCTTCGTGCTGCACCGCTACGACTGGAGCGAGTCCAGCGTCATCCTTGAGGTGTTCACGCGCCACCACGGTCGCACCGCGCTGGTGGCCAAGGGGGCTAAGAAGCCGAGCTCCAATTTCCGGCCCGTACTGCTGCCGTTACAGCCCCTGCACCTGACCTGGACGCAAAGCGATGCGGGCGCGGGCGACATCCACACCCTCAAGGGCGCCGAATGGGTGGGCGGCCACATCATGCCCACGGGCGATGCGCTGCTCTCGGGCATCTACCTCAACGAACTGCTGCTGCGCCTGCTGGCGCGCGACGACCCGCATGCCCGGCTGTTCGACACCTACAGCGCCGTGGTGCGGGTGCTGGCGAGCGAGCATGGCGAAGCCCTGGAACCCGTGCTGCGCAGCTTCGAGCTGCTGATGCTGCGCGAGATCGGTCTGTTGCCGGCGCTCGATGTGCAGACGCTCACCTATGCAGCTCTGGAGCCGCAGGCCCGCTACACCCTGGTGGCGGAAGGCGGCTTGCGTGCCGCCACCACCTCGGAGCGCGCCAGCCTGAGCGGCACGCAGTGGCGCACCCTGGAGGCAGCGCTGGACGACGGCGCGCACTTCACGCACCTGCTGCACGCCGTGGCGCTCTTGGCCACCGAGCTCAAGCCGCAACTGCGGACCCTGTTGCAATACCATTGCGGCAGCCCGCTGTTGCGCACGCGCCAGTTCATGATGGACATGCAAGCTTTATGACCGAACTTCCCCAAAGGCGCTCTCACTTTGTTGCGGCTGCTTGTCGTACGTTTGCACTGCCCACATCACAGCCTTTTGCGTAAGCTTTTATGACGTCACTTCTTTCCAGGCACCGCACCGCGCTGTCGGTCAATGTCAACAAGGTCGCGCTGGTACGCAACACCCGCCACCTGGGCATTCCCAGCGTCACCCGCGCGGCGCTGCTGTGCCTGCAGGCGGGTGCCCAGGGCATCACCGTGCACCCGCGCCCTGACGAGCGGCACATCCGCGCCCACGATGTGCACGAACTGGCCGAGCTGATGCGCGCCTGGCCCGACCGCGAATACAACATCGAAGGCAACCCTTCGCAGAACCTGATGGACTTCATCCGCCAGGTACGGCCCCACCAGGCCACCTTCGTGCCCGACAGCGAAGACCAGTTCACCAGCGACCACGGCTGGAGCTTTCCGCAGGATGCCGAGCGCCTGCGCCCGCTGATTGCCGAGTGCAAGCAGCTGGGTGTGCGCGTGAGCCTGTTCATGGACCCGGTGCCCGCGCAGATGGCGCAGGCCCGCGCCGTGGGTGCCGACCGTGTCGAGCTCTACACCGAGCCCTACGCCGCCGCCTGGGGCACCGGCCAACAGTCTGTGGAACTGGAGCGCTACCGCGCGGCCGCGCAGGCAGCACTGGACGCGGGGCTGGGCGTGAACGCCGGGCATGACCTCAACCGCGACAACCTGGCAGCGTTTGTGCACATGGTGCCCGGGGTGCTGGAAGTGTCCATCGGCCATGCCCTGATTGCCGATGCGCTGGAGCTGGGTTATGTCGCCACGGTGCAAGCCTACCAGGCATGTATCGATGCGGGTTGCTCCTGATTCAATAGCTGCTGGCGCTTTCTGAATAAGCGCTGGAGGCACTTTTTATTCAAATCCATGATTTACGGTATCGGCACTGACATCTGTGACGTGCGCCGCATCCGTGCAAGCCTGGAACGCCATGGCGACCGCTTTGCCGAAAAGGTGCTCAGCGATGCCGAGCTGCTTACATGGCACGCGCGCAGCGCGCGGTGGCCCGAGCGTGGCGTGCGCTACCTGGCGACGCGTTTTTCTGCCAAGGAAGCGTTCAGCAAGGCCATCGGTCTGGGCATGCACATGCCCATGACCTGGCGCGCGTGCGAGGTGGGGACGCTGTCCAGCGGCCAGCCCGTCATCGTGCTGCATGGAGCGCTCAAGGAATGGTTTGATGCACGCGGACTCACGGCGCACCTGAGCGTGACCGATGAAACCGACTACGCCGCGAGCTTCTGTGTCGTGGAGAAATTGGCACCTGGCGCTTGATTCATAAGCACTGATAGCTATAAAAATAGTAGCATTTTTGAGTACATGATGGAACACGCACCTCTCATTCTTGACGTAGCCGGTACCCGGCTCACCGCCGCCGACCGTCGTCGGCTTGCGCACCCGCTGACCGGTGGGGTGATCCTGTTTGCCCGCAACTGGGAAACCCGGGCGCAGCTGCTCGAACTCACCAGCGCCATCAAGGCCGTGCGTGACGACCTGCTGATCTGCGTGGACCATGAAGGCGGGCGCGTGCAGCGCTTTCGAACCGATGGATTTACCCACCTGCCGCCCATGAGCGCCCTGGGTGCGATGTGGATGCAGGACGGCAAGGGCGGCCCGGGCAGCGGGGCCATGGGCGCGACCAATGCCGCCACGGCGGCAGGCTACGTGCTGGCCAGCGAATTGCGCGCCTGCGGGGTGGACTTCTCCTTCACCCCCGTGCTCGACCTGGATTGGGGCGGCAGCACGGTGATTGGCGACCGCGCCTTCCATGCCGACCCGCGCGTGGTGGCGCTGCTGGCCAAAAGCCTGGTCCACGGCATGCTGCAGGCGGGCATGGCGCATTGCGGCAAGCATTTTCCGGGGCATGGCTTTGTCGTGGCCGACTCGCACACCGACATTCCGGTGGATCGCCGCAGCCTCAAGGCCATTTTGCAGGACGACGCTGCGCCCTACGCCTGGCTGCGCAGCACGCTCACCAGCGTGATGCCCGCACACGTCATTTACCCCAAAGTGGACTCGCGCCCGGCGGGTTTCTCGCGCAAGTGGCTGCAGGACATTCTGCGTGGGCGACTGGGATTTGATGGCGCCATCTTCAGCGACGACCTGAGCATGGAGGGTGCACGCCGCATCGATGGTCGGCTGGTCGGGTACGCCGATGCAGCCGTGGCTGCGCTGCAGGCCGGGTGCGATCTGGTGCTGCTGTGCAACCAGAGTCTGGATGAAGGTCGTGCGGTGGATGCGCTGCTCGATGGTCTGGCCGAGCGGCAGGCGCAGGGCCAGTGGCAGGCCAGCCAGGATAGCGAATCGCGCCGGGTGGCTTTGCTACCGCAGACCCTGCCGCAGGCCTGGGACGACCTGATGTTCCAGCCCGCCTACCTGCAAGCGCTGGAAATGCTGCCCTGAAAAGCACCCCGCAGCTGGTGCCGTTATGGTACTGAAGGCGTGTCCGGGGCGGATTCCTGTGGGGCACAAGCTGGTGCGGGGGCATCCTCGGGCGCCCAGCGCCGCAGAACGCGCTGAAAAACCAGCGTGTTGGGAATTTGCAGCAAGGTACCGGCATGGCCGGCCTCGGCATCCTGCAAAGTGGTGTAGAGCAGGTTGATGTCCACCACCCGGCCCTTGGCGCCGGGTTTGTCGGCGGTGTCGAGCAGTTCAATGGTGTCGCCCAGCCGGAATGGACCCACCGTGAAAATCAGGAACGCGCAAAACAGGTTGGACAGCACGCTCCATGCCGCAAAAAACGCCACGGCGCCCACCGTGGCAAAGCCTGTGAAGCCGGTCCACAGCACCGTGGCCGAGACCCCCAGACGCTCCAGCACCAGCAGCAAGGTGGCGGCAAAAATGGTCCAGCGCATCAGCCCATGGATGGGCATCTGCAGTTCCAGAGGGATCTGGTAGTGGCGCCCGGCACGGGTCAGCAGCCGGCCCAGCAGGTGCAGCAGCAGCCAGGCGGCCAGCAGGATGAGCGCAATCTGCACCACCGGGACGATGACTTCCAGCCAGTCCCGGGCCCATTCGGGGAGGTACAGGATCAAGGAGCGCCGCATGGAGCTTTTGCAGGGATGTGGGGGGGCAACGCGTCAGCCATGGCGCTGCTCCAGGGTGTCCATCTGCATTTCGAAGCTGAAAAAGCGGTCACGTCCCTGCGCCTTGGCCGCGTAGAGGGCCTGATCGGCGCGCATGATCATGCTTTCGGCGCTGGTGGATTCATCGGGCACGCAGGTGGTGATGCCACCGGAGATCGTCACCCACTGCGCCACCGGTGAATCCGGATGTGCAATTCCCCGGGTTTTGAGCACCTGCCCGAGTGCGCGAGCAAAGGTCATGGCGCCCGAGCGCGGTGTGTTGGGCAGAATCAGCGCAAATTCTTCCCCTCCGTAGCGTGCTGCGCTGTCGCGTGGCCTGACGCATACCTCGCGCAGCAATCGGGCCACCTGCTGCAGGCAGACGTCACCCCGCACATGGCCGGCCGAATCGTTGTAGAGCTTGAAGTGGTCCAGATCGCAGAGCATCAGTGTGAGCGGCTGGCCGTCGCGCCGTGCAGCAAGGATCTCGCTGTGCAGGCGCTGGTCAAAGCCCCTGCGGTTGAGCAAACCGGTCAGCGCGTCAACCTCCACCATGGCGTTCAGCCGCTCGTTGGCCAGGTGGAGTTCTTCGGACATCGCCACCAGGCGGCGGCGCATGTCCAAAAGGCGTCGCATGGCGCGCAGCTTGGCGACCAGCACAATGGGTTTGACGGGCTTGGTCAGGTAGTCATCGCCGCCGGCCTCAATGCCCCGCCACACGTCCAGTTCGTTGTCCAGCCCCGACAGGAAGATGATGGGCGTCCAGTCGCCTGGTTCGGCAATGCGCATTTGCTGCGCAACCCAGTAGCCGTCGTTTCCTGGCAGGCGGATGTCCAACAGCACCAGGTCTGGCCGGAACTGCCGGAACGCCTGCAGGGCCGCATCGCCATCTCCGGCCTCCAGTACGCTGGAGACACCGGCATGCCGCAACTCGGCCACCAGTGCCGAGCGCAGGGACTCCATGTCCTCGACCACCAGAACGCTGAAGGGCTTGGCAGATTCGCTTGCGGATGGCGCTGGGAACGTGTCAGGGGCCATGGAGCGAACGGGCTCAGCTTTCCCGGCGCAGTGCCGGGAACAGGATCACGTCACGGATGCTCGGGCTGTCGGTCAGCAGCATCATCAGGCGGTCGATACCGATGCCGCAGCCGCCCGCGGGCGGCATGCCGTATTCAAGCGCGCGCACGAAATCGTGGTCGTAGTACATGGCCTCGTCATCACCACTGTCTTTGGCGGCCACCTGGGCGTGAAAGCGGGCGGCCTGATCCTCGGCGTCGTTCAGTTCGCTGAAACCGTTGCCGAACTCCCGACCCGTGATGTAGAGCTCGAAGCGCTCGGTGACCTCGGGGCGCGCATCGTTGGCGCGTGCCAGCGGCGAGATTTCGGTCGGGTGCTCCATGATGAAGGTGGGCTGCCACAGCTTGTCTTCCACCGTCTCTTCGAAGTACAGCACCTGCAGGCTGGCCAGGCTGCGGGTGGAGAGCTTGTTCTTCTCCTCGCTCATGCCCAGCTTCTTGAGGGCGCTGATGAGCCAGTCGGCATCGTCCACATGGGCGCCCGCCTCGGTGTACTGGAAGATGGCCTCACGGATGGTCAGGCGTGCGAAAGGCTGGGCCAGATCGACCTCACGGCCCTGGTAGCTGAGCTGCAGCGTGCCCACGGCCTTGAGGGCGGCGTCGCGCACGAGTTGCTCGGTGAAGCCCATGAGGTCCTGGTAGTTCCAGTAGGCTGCATAGAACTCCATCATTGTGAACTCGGGGTTGTGGCGCACCGAGATGCCTTCGTTGCGGAAGTTGCGGTTGATCTCGAACACGCGCTCGAAGCCGCCCACGAGCAGGCGCTTCAAATACAGCTCGGGCGCGATGCGCAGGTACATCTCCTGCTCCAGCGCGTTGTGGTGCGTCACGAAGGGCTTGGCGTTGGCACCGCCCGGAATGGGGTGGAGCATGGGCGTCTCGACCTCCAGGAAGCCGTGCTGCACCATGAAGTCGCGGATGCTGCTGACGGCCTTGCTGCGTGCCACGAAGCGCTTGCGCGCATGCTCGTCGGTCATCAGGTCCACGTAGCGCTGGCGGTATTTCACTTCCTGGTCGTGGATGCCATGGAACTTGTCGGGCATGGGGCGCAGGCTCTTGGTCAGCAGGCGCAGGCTGGTCACCTTGACCGACAGCTCGCCGGTCTTGGTCTTCATGAGCGAGCCCTCGGCGCCGACGATGTCGCCCAGGTCCCAGTGCTTGAAAGCGGCGTACAGCTCTTCGCCCAGCGCGTCGCGCGTGATGTAGAGCTGCAGGCGGCCCGAGGCGTCCTGCACGGTGGCAAAACTCGCCTTGCCCATCACGCGCTTGAGCATCATGCGGCCCGCCACACTCACCTGCACAGGGGTGGCATCCAGCGTCTCGGCCGCAGTCTCGCCGTGGGATTCGTGCAGCGCCACGGCCTGGTGGGCGGGCTTGAAATTGTTCGGGAATGCAACGCCCTTGCCCTGGGCCTGTGCCTCGCGCAGGGCGCGCAGCTTGTCGCGGCGCTCGGCGATGAGCTGGTTTTCGTCATGGGGGGCGGGGGCGTGGTTCTGTTCAGACATAGGTGCCGTGGCTACGGGGCAGGAAAAAGGGGGCTGTTGCCAGCCAAACCGTTGATTTTATGGGCTATCGGCGCTGTCCGGGGGCCGCGCGGTGCGCAGGCCCAGCACGGCCAGCACGGTGCGGGCAATGATCCGCAGGTCCAGCCCCAGCGAATGCGTGCGCACGTACTGCTGGGCATGGCGCAGTTTGGCGGGCAGGATCTGCTCCACATAGGTGCGCTCGGGGTCTTGGCTTCGGGCCAGCAGCGCGCTCTCGTCGCGGAACTCGATGGAGGCCAGATCGGTGATGCCGGGGCGCACGGACAGCACGGCCTGGCGCACATCGGCGGGGTATTGCGCCACGTAGCGCGGCACCTCGGGGCGGGGGCCGACCACGCTCATGTCGCCGCGCAGCACATTGATGAACTGCGGCAGCTCGTCCACTTTGGAGCAGCGCAGCCAGGCCCCGGCACGCGTGATGCGGGCATCTTCGCCCACGGTGATCTGCGGGCCCATGGCTTCGGCGCCGGTCTGCATGGTGCGGAACTTGTAGATATCGAACAACTGGCCGCTACGTCCCACGCGCTGCTGGCGGAAGAACACCGGCCCGGGGGAGTCCAGCCGCACCCACAGCGCCACGGCCAGTAGCAGCGGACCCAGCAGCAGCAGGGCGAGCAGGGCGAAAGCGATGTCGAACAGGCGCTTGGCCATCAGGCGAGGACGTCGTGCAGCGCGGCGATCACCCGGTCCTGGTCGGCATCCTGCATCGCGGTGAACAGCGGCAGGCTGAGCATGGACAGGTAGGCCGCGTCGGCCTGCGGGAACTGGCTGGGCGCCAGCCCATAACGGTCGCGCCAGTAGGGGTGGCGGTGCAGGGGCACGTAGTGCACGCTGGTGCCAATGCCCCGGTCCGACAGCGCCTGGATGACCTCGTCGCGCGAAAGGTGCGCGCCTGGCGCGAGACGGATGACATAAAGATGCCAGGCATGCACGTCGCCCGCCGGGGCATCGGCCGGCAGCACCAGGGGCAGGCCGGCCAGCTGCGCGTGGTACCGCCCCGCGAGATGCTGGCGGTGCGCCAGGAACTGCGGCAGGCGCTGCAACTGCACCAGGCCCAGGGCGGCGGCGGTGTCGGTCAGGTTGTACTTGAAGCCGGGGGCCACCACCTCGTAATACCAGGCCGGCGTCTTGGAGTTAAAGCGGTCGAAGGCATCCCGGCTCATGCCGTGCAGGCGCATCACGCGCATGCGCTCGGCCAGTTGTGGGTTGCGCGTCACGGCCATGCCGCCCTCGCCGGTGGTGATGGTCTTGTTGGCGTAGAAGCTGAACACCGTCACGTCGGAATCGAGCTGCCCCACGAGCTGGCCCTTCCAGGTGGTGGGCAGGGCGTGTGCGGCGTCTTCCACCACTTTCAGGCCGTGTTCGCGCGCGATGGCCAGGATGGCGTCCATGCGGCAGGCCAGGCCGCCATAGTGCACCGGCATGATGGCCTTGGTACGCGGGGTGATGGCGGCGCGAATTTTCTCGGGGTCGATGTTCAGCGTGACCGGGTCCACGTCCACCAGCACCGGATCGGCGCCGAGGTAGCGCACCACTTCCACCGTGGCGGTGAAGGTCAGAGTGGGCGCAATGACTTCGTCGCCCGGACCAATGCCCAGTGATTCCAGCGCGAGGTGCAGGCCTGCGGTCGCCGAGTTGACGGCGATGCTCTGCAACCCCTCGCCGCCCAGGTAGTCGGTGAAGGCCTGCTCGAAGGCGCGGGCCTTCGGGCCGGTGGTGACCCAGCCCGAGCGCAGGGTCTCGGTGACGGCGGCGATCTCGGCGTCGCCGATGTCCGGGCGGGCGAAAGGAAGGAAGGGGAGAGGAGTGTCGGGCATGGTTTGCCTAGGGGGTGCCTCGGCCGATGGCATGGTATTCCAGGCCCAGCGCGCTCATATCGGCGGGTTCGAAGAGGTTGCGGCCGTCGAAGATGACCGGCTGGCGCAGCGTGGCGGCCAGGTGGGCGAAGTCCGGGCTGCGGAATTCCTTCCATTCGGTCACGATGACGAGCGCGTCCGCACCTTCGAGTGCGGTGGTGGCCTGGCCCACCAGGTGCAGGCCGGGGCGCTCGCCCAACACCCGGCGTGCCTGGGCCAGGGCCACCGGATCGTAGGCAGCGATCTTGGCGCCGCGTGCCAGCAGGTGCTCGATGATGGTCAGGCTCGGGGCCTCGCGCATGTCGTCCGTGCCCGGTTTGAAGGCGAGTCCCCATACGGCAAAACGCCGGCCGTGAAGATCGGGCCCGAAGCGCGCCACGATCTTGTCCACCAGTACCTGCTTCTGGCGATCGTTCACGGCCTGCACGGCCTGCAGGATGCGCAGCCCCTGCCCGGCTTCCTGCGCCGCGTGCACCAGGGCCTTCACATCCTTGGGGAAGCATGAGCCGCCATAACCCGCACCGGCATAGAGGAAGTGCGTGCCGATGCGCGGGTCGGTGCCCATACCGGTGCGGACCTGCTCGATATCGGCCCCCAGCTTCTCGGCCAGCAGGGCCAGTTCGTTCATGAAGCTGATGCGCGTGGCCAGCATGGCGTTGGACGCGTATTTGGTGAATTCCGCGCTGCGGATGTCCATCAGGATGAAGCGGTCGCGGTTGCGCATGAAGGGCGCGTAGAGCTGGCGCATCAGTTGCGCGGCCTGCGCGTCATCGGCCCCCACCACGATGCGGTCCGGGCGCATGAAGTCCTGCACCGCCGATCCTTCCTTCAGGAATTCCGGGTTGGACACCACATCAACGCGTGCCGACTGGCCGCGCGCGCGCAGGACGGCCGCCATGGCTTCGTGTACCTGGTCCGCCGTGCCCACCGGCACGGTGCTCTTGTTCACGATGAGCCGGTCGTCCAGCATACGCTCGGCGATGGCCTTTGCTGCCGCTAGCACATGCTGGAGGTCGGCCGATCCATCCTCGCCTGCGGGTGTACCCACGGCGATGAACTGCACCCGGCCATGCGTGACGGCGTGGTCCACGTCGCTGGTGAACTCCAGCCGGCCGCTGTGTGCGTTGCGCAGCACGATGTCGAGCAGCCCGGGTTCGTGGATGGGGAGCTGGCCGCTGTGGAGCATGTCGATACGGTCGGCATCGTGGTCCAGACAGACGACGTGGTTACCCATCTCTGCCAGACATGCGCCCGTGACCAAGCCCACGTATCCGGTTCCGACAACGGTGATTTTCATGTTGGAAACATCACAGGGGTTTGACCGCCCAGGTCAGGCGGTGGGTGCGCAGCGGGTGCAGCAGCGACGCCGGGCCGATCAGTGGCGCTGGCAGCCGCCGTGCGACCGGCGGCGCGAGCGTCAGGCGCCGCGCATGCAACCGTGCTTCAGGGAACAGTGCCCGCAGTTCGTCTGCAGGCACCTTGCACACATCGGGATTGTGCGGGTTGTTGACCACAAAGTCATAGACCAGCACGCCACCGCCCGGTGCCACCCAGCGCCACAGCGTGCGTGCAAACTGTTGCCGGTAGCCGGGGTCGAGCAGTGAGCTGAACACGGTAAAGGCCATTACGGCCTGCTGGCTGTCGTCGATGATCGGCGTGGCGCAGGCGTCACCCTGAACGATGTGCACGGATTCCGGGAGGACCGTTCGTGCCGCTGTGGCGCGTTCGGGCAGCAGCTCGATACCCGTGAGCTGCCCGGGCGATGCGCCCAGGCGCAGCAGGTCCAGCAGGTTGCCGCCGCTGCCGCAGCCCACTTCGAGCAGGGGGCGTCCTGTCAGGCAGTCCCAGCCGTGCGCGCGCCACAGGGCAGCCATGGCACGCAGGCGCTCCTGCTGCGCCTGCAGGGCAGCCGCGTTGGCGTACAGGCTGTATCGCTGGGCGTCGGCACTGCCATCGCGGCGTGCGTAGCGGTCCTTGACGGCGTGGGTCTCGGGCGTGTTCATCGCGTGATTCTCGCGAAGCGCGACGACGGCGCACGCGCGCGCAGCACATCCCACAGGCCTTGCCAGGTGCCCCAGCCGTATCCAATGTGGAAAGCGGCGATCACGGCGGGCAGGCGCCAGAGTGTGTGCCGAGCCCCTGCGGCGCGTGCGGCGGCCAGGCTGGCCAGCAGGAGGTAGGGGCCGTAGAGTACCAGCAGCGCAATGGCGGGCCAGGGCGTCCAGGGGAGCAGCACCGCAGACAGCACGAGTGCCGCGACAAACAGCGCCGGGACAAGCTGGCGCAGCGAACCTGGCTGGCCATGCTTGTGTACCACGAAGGGCCGCCAGTAGCCGTACTGCTGCTGCTGGGCGTAGAGGTGTCGCAGCGAGTCGCGCGGGTGGTAGACCGAGTGGATCGTTCCGCTCTGCCAGATGCGGCCGCCGCCTAGGCGCAGGCGCAGGTTGTGCTCGTCGTCTTGGTTGCGCACCAGCGCTTCGTCAAACAGTCCGAAGCGTGCGAACGCCTCGCGCCGCCAGCAGCCCAGGTACACGGTATCGACCGCGCCTTCGTAGGCCTGGTCGCGCGAGCGCGCGCCACCCACCACCCAGCGGCACTGGAAGGCCGCCGCGATAGCCTCGCCCATGGGGCCGGTGCCTTGCGCGACCCAGGGGCCGCCCACGTTGTCGGCGCCGCTGCGCTCCAGGGCCTCGATGCAGCGGGCCAGGTAATCGGGTGCGAAGACCGTGTGGATGTCGAGCCGGGCAACTACCTCGCCTCGCGCGCGAGCGATGCAGGCATTGAGCCCGGTGGAGACTATGCGGCCCGGGTTGTCCACCAGCACCAGCCGCCCGTCGCGTGCGCAGCGCTCCTGCAGGCGCTCGCGTGTGCCGTCGTCGCTCATGCCGTCGGCGATCAGCACATCCATGTGCCAGCCGGCCGGGAGCTGCTGGCGCAGCACCGAGTCACAGAAGGCGTCAATGAAGGCAGCTTCGTTGCGGCAGGGGGCGATCACGCTGAGCAGGCGGGGGGAGGGGTGCGTCATGGCAGAAGTTCCCGGTACAGGCGATCGATATGGTCCATCTGCGTCTTGCGGTCGCCGTCCAGCGCGATACGCTCGGCATTGCGCTCGCCGGCCTGCCGCGCATGCTCGTCGTCGCTGGCAAGTCGCTGCAGCACCTGTGCAAGCGCCTGCGCATCGCCTGCGGGCACCAACAGCGCGGGGTTGATCCACTGGCGGTTGGCCGGCAGGTCGCTCGCCACCACGGCCAGACCGCAGGCCATGCTTTCCAGCATGGCCACAGAGGTCGCGTCGCTCGCGGGCACGCTGACCGAGATTTTGCAACGCGCCAGCACGGCAGCCATGCCCGCGTCGTCCAGGCGGCCGTGGAAGTGAACGCTCTGTCCCAGCCCCCGCGCCTGCACCTGATCGCGCAGACGTGCTTCGAGCGAGCCGCCGCCGAGCAGGTGGAGCTGGAGCGGTGTGTCGGGTAGTTGCTGGCGCAGCAGAGCGAGGGCGTCGATCAGCGTGTCTATCTGGTAATTCGGTTCCCAGGCGCGCAGGCTCACGATCTGTACGCCGTTCTTGTGCTCCCAGGGCACGGGGGTGAATTGGGCGCGGTCCACGCCCCAGTGAATTTCATGGACCGGGGCGTGCGGCCGGTACTGCCGCGCGGCCTCGACCAGGCTGGCCGAGTCTCCGGTGAGAAGGTCGGCGCGGCGCAGGATCCAGCCGGTGAGCCAGCGCATCCAAGGGCGGGTGTGCGGGGTGACGAGCAGGTCGCTACCCCAGGCCGTCATCACCAGGGGATGGCGATCACAGCGCGCGGCCAGGTAGCCGTACGAGGTGACATAGTGCGCATGCACGATGTCCGGGGCCAGTTCGCGCACATGGCACCGCGCCGCGCGCGCGCGCAGCAGCCAGTCGATGGAGCGTCGCACCGGCGGCAGGATGCGCTGCTCCACGCCACCGAGCGGCTCCGGCCGCGCGGTGACGATCGAGACACGCCAGCCGCGCGCGCGCATCTCCAGCGCCCAGCGCCGGGTGTGGGGGCTGTTGGCGTCGCCCAGCAGGCACAGGTGGGGGGGCATGTCAGCGGGGCTCCTGTGGCGTACGGGGCAGTTCACCGGCCCAGGCGGCATAGTGCACGGCCAGCTCCGGGTGCTGCTCCAGCAGGCGGGCATCCTGGGTGCGCACATCGCCCACAGTGCGCGCGGGCGATCCCGCCACGATGGCGAAATCCGGCACGTCGCCGCGCACGCGGGAGTGGGCGCAGACCACCACGCCCTTGCCGATGCGGCTGCCTGCCTCGACCACGCTGTGCGGGCCGATGAAGCTGTAGGCACCGATCTCGATGGGCGCGCGCAGGTAGCCGGGCATAGCGCCCGTATGGCTGGCGTAGGCGCGGCCGAGCAGCCGGATGCTGCGGTGTGAGCTGTGCGTGACGATGCTCACGAAGTTGGTGATCTGCACGCCCTCGCCAATGTGCATACCGGCCGTGGCGTCGAGGAAGTTGAACTGACCGATAAACACATGGTCGGCCAGCTCCAGCCCGGCCTCGCCCTCGATGCAGGTGCTCGGCGCGATGCGGGTGTGCGGCAGGGTCTGGCCCGCGCGGCTTTGCTCACCGAACACCATGCGGTAGAAAAGCTGTCGCCAGAGCCAGCGGCGCCAGCGGTTAAGCAAGGCTCTCATCGGGAATGTTGTTCCAGTGCGCCAGGGCCTGGAAATAATAGACAAAGTACACCGCCATCGCCGCCGAGACGCCCCAGGCCGCGCCTTCCAGTCCGCCCCAGTAGAGGCCCAGCCCGAGTCCGGCGAAGAACACCCCCTGTCCGATGAGCGAAAGCTGCAGAGCCCAAGGCTGGGCGCGCCAGGCCAGCGTGACCACCGACAGCGGCGAGGCGATGAAGTGTAAGCCGATATACAGGCCCAGGCCGCGCGCGAGCGCTCCGGCACCACTCCACTGCGTACCAAAGATCCATGTGAACAGGTCGGGGCCCCACAGCAGCAGCACGGCGGCCAGGGGCGCGGCGAGCAGTGCCAGCGCCAGCATGGTGCGGCGTACCAGAGAGCGTGCCTCGGCTGCGCTGCGGGCCTGCAGCAGCTGCGGGTAGAGCGCCTGCGACAGCGCACCGCCCAGCAAGGTGGCTGGGGCCTTGAGGTAGCGCAGCGCCAACGCCCAGAAACCTGCGGCCGCGTCGCCAGCCCAGGCGGCGATGAGCAGCAGGGTCAGGGTGTCCTGCAGCGCGCCAAGGAAGGCGTGTGGCGTGTTGTAGAGCGGAAAGTCGCTGTGGCGCGCGGCCATGGCTTTCAGGCGCGGCAGCGGCTGGCGTACCAACCGCAGCCAGCCGCCCTGTGGGGCGGGGCGTGCCAGCAACCAGGCGGCGCCCAGGCCGGCCACGATGGGGCCGGCCAGCAGGCCCACTGGGCCTGCTTTGAACAGGCCCAGCAGGACCTGCAGTACGGCGCCTCCCCCCTGCTGCACCAGGCGTGCCGCCGACAGTAGGCCGAAGCGCTGCGACCGCGTGGCCCACAGAGTGAGCCATTGGGTGGCGCCGATGGCCAGCACGCCCGCCGGCAGCAACCAGGCCAGGGACATGCCTCGCCAGAAGAGGAGCACCAGGGCCAGGAGCGTGGAGGCTGCCGTGGTGGCCAGCAGCAGGCGTGCGCACAGGGCCATCAGCAGCGCGGCGCCCTGGGGTTTCTTTTCGAGCGGCAGGGCGAATTCGTAGCGCGCGCAGGCCACCACGGCCAGGTTCGTGGCCACAGCCCAGAACAGCGCGTACTGGCCGAATTCCCCTGGCGCGTACAGCCGCGTGAGCACCGGGCCCAGCAGCAGCGGCAGGGCGTGGGCCAGCACGCTGCCCGTGAGCAGCGTCAACGTGGCGCGCAACAAGCCGGAGGTCATGGGTGGACGGAATCGGCGGGCTGGTAGCCAGGCACCAGCTGGCGCAACAGGGCCTTGATGGTGGTGGTGTCGTCCGCGAGGGCTGCGTTGCGCAGGGCCTCCAGCGTGGACTGCATGCCGTTCCAGGCGGCATGTTCCTCGCGCGCCCGCAGGATGCACGGGTGCGCGGTGGGCAGGGGGTGGTCGCCGATCAGCAGTTCTTCGTAGAGCTTCTCGCCGGGGCGCAGGCCGGTGAATTCGATAGCGATATCGCCACCCGGGTGCTGCGCGTCGCGCACCGTCAGGCCCGACAGCGCCACCATGCGCCGGGCCAGCTGAACGATGCGGATGGGTTCGCCCATGTCGAGCAGAAACAGGTCGCCCCCTTCGGCCATGGCGCCGGCCTGCAGCACAAGCTGGGCCGCCTCGGGGATGGTCATGAAGTAGCGCGTGACCTCCGGGTGCGTGACCGTGACGGGGCCGCCTGCGGCGATCTGGCGTCGGAACAGCGGGATCACGCTGCCACTCGACCCCAGCACGTTGCCGAAACGCACCATGGAAAAACGCGTAGGGCAGGTCCATGGGGTGGTGGCAGGCGCGTCGAATGGCGGCTGGCTGCTCGCCGCGATGGCCTGCAGCACCAGCTCGGCCACGCGCTTGCTCGCGCCCATGATGTTGGTGGGCCGCACGGCCTTGTCGGTAGAGACGAGCACGAAATGCCGCGCGCCATGCTCCAGCGCCATGCGCACCATGTTGAGCGTGCCGAACACGTTGTTGAGCACGCCTTCGCCCGCGTTGGCTTCCACCATGGGCACATGCTTGTAGGCGGCCGCGTGGTAGATGGAGCCTGGTCGGTGTGCGCGGAAGATATCGGCCATGCGCCGAGGGTCGGCCACGCTGGCCAGCAGCGGCACGAGCGCGCAGGCGTGCGCACCCTGGTCGCGCAGTGCCTGCAGCTCGTGGTGGATGGCGTAGAGCGCGTATTCGCTGTGGTCCACGAGCAGCAGCCGGGCCGGGCCTTCCTGCACGATCTGGCGGCACAGTTCGCTGCCAATGCTTCCGCCCGCGCCCGTGACCATGACCACCTGGCCCGCCAGGTTGCGGCCCAACAGGCTGGCCTGCGGCGCTACGGGCTCGCGGCCGATCAGGTCCTCGATGTCCAGGTCCTGGAAGTCGGCCACTGTGACACGCCCGCTGGCCAGATCCGACAGGCCCGGCAGAGTGCGGATGCGCACCGGCAGGTCGCTCAGGCTCTCGATGATCTGGCGGCGCCGCTGGCGTGTGGAACTGGGCACGGCGAGCAGCACATCGGTCACGCCCAGGCGCTGCACCACGGCGGGCAGGGCCTGCGGGGCATACACACGCACCCCGTTGATGCTGCGGCCGATCTTGGTGGCATCGTCGTCGACAAAACCCTGCAACTCATACTGGCGCATGCCCACCAGCCCGGCCGCCGTTTGCGCGCCGGCGCTGCCAGCGCCGTAGATCAGCAGGCGCTGGGGCGCCTTGCCCGGGCTGCCGGCCAGCCACAGCCAGCCTAAAGCACGGCTGGCGCCCACGAGCAGCAGGAACATCAGCGGTTGCAAAACACCCACGCTGCGCGGTACCCCTTCCCATTGGGCCAGCAGCAGAATGGCCAGCAACAGCCCTCCATAAAGCGTCACGGCCTTGCCGGTGGTGATGAGGGCGCGGATGCCGGTGTAGCGAAAGATGGCGCGGTACAGCCCCTGGTTCACGAAGATCGGAAAGGCCAGCAGCGGCCCCAGGGCGTATACCAGCCACTGCAGCCCCTCGGGGCGGTGCAGGGTCTCCAGGCGCAGTGTGAAGGCGAGCCACATGGCGAGCAGCCCCATGCCCGCGTCCAGCGCCACGACGAACAGACGCTTGGCGGAGCGGGGCCATTCCAGGATGTGGCTGAGCAGGGTGTGTTGCGCTGGCATCGGTGGTCTACAGCGGCGCAATGCCCGTGCGTTCGAGCACGTCGCCTACCAGTTCCAGGCGCACCAGGGGGGTGTCGAGCTGCATCAGGCGCTGCTTGAGCTCCAGCGGCACGGGCAGCAGCTCGCACCAGCGGTTGGCGACCCAGCCGCAGTCGTCCAGCTGGGCGGCCGTGGGTGTGATGGCGACCGGGCTGCCAGGCGTGCGCTCGCGCAGCGAGGCCAGCACCTGCGACAGGCTGCGCGATGTGGCCGCCAGGTGCTGCGGGATAGGCACATGCTGGTCGTCGGCCAGCAGTTCGACGTCAGCGATCCACAGGCCGTGGGGTAAAAGGTGGCTGCGCACGATGCGAAAGCGCTGGCCACCCCGGCATTCCAGGGTGATGAGGCCGGGCTGCGGGCATTCCAGGTGTTCGATGCGGGCCAGCGTTCCCACGTCATGCAACTGCTCCAGCGGTGCACCGGCCCGACGCACCTCCTGGCCGCTGCGCAGGCTGACGACGCCAAACGGTGCGCCCGCGTGGTGGCATTTGCGCACCATGTCGAGGTAGCGCACCTCGAAGACGCGCAGCGCCAGCACGCCGCCTGGAAACAGCATCGAGGCGAGCGGGAACAGTGGCAGGCTGGTCAGGGTGAGGGGCTGCGACATGGTGGCGTCAGAGGAGAACGTTATCATCCTATGCCGCTGTGCGGTCAAGGACGAGTCCAACCCATGCTCTATCAGATAGTTTCGTTTTTGCTGGATGTCGTGGCCGGTCTGCTGTGCAGTGCCTGCCTGTTGCGTATCTACATGCAGTGGCAGCGGGTGCCGTTTGGCAACCCGGTGGGGCGGCTGGTTTTTGCGCTGAGCGACTGGATGGTGCTGCCTTTGCGTCGCGTGGTGCCGCCCCTGGGGCGCTGGGACGGCGCCAGCCTGCTGGCAGCGTGGCTGGTGGAGTTGGCGCAGTACACCCTTTTGTGGCTGCTGCTGGGTGCCGTGGGTGGGGCGCTCTGGTTGCCGGTACTGGCATTTTTCGGTCTGGTGCGTGTGGCGATCACCGGGATGATCGGGCTGATCATTGTGTATGCCGTGCTGTCCTGGGTGCAGGCCCGCTCCCCCATCTCGGATGTGATTGGCCGCCTGTGCGACCCTGTGCTGCGACCGGTGCGTCGTATCGTGCCTCTGGTGGGTGGTATCGATCTTTCGCCGCTCGTTCTGCTGGTGCTGCTGCAAGTGGCCCTGATGGTGCTGGGCAGCCTGCAGGCGGGCGTGTTGCGCTGACACGCGCACCCATAGCACTGCGCAGTGCCCGCAGTCACATGCCGCGGCGCGCAGATGCCCGGGGACAGACGTTGCATCTCAGAGCACTTCGCTGGCGAAATCCGCTAGGCGCGAGCGCTCTCCGCGGGCGAGCGTGATGTGGCCGCTGTGCTGCCAGCCCTTGAAGCGGTCGACGGCAAAGGTCAGGCCCGATGAACCTTCGGTGAGGTAGGGCGTGTCGATTTGTGCCAGGTTGCCCATGCAGATGATCTTGGTGCCCGGGCCGGCGCGCGTGATGAGCGTTTTCATCTGCTTGGGCGTGAGGTTCTGTGCCTCGTCGATGATTACGTACTTGTTCATGAACGTGCGCCCGCGCATGAAATTCATGCTTTTGATCTTGATGCGGCTGCGGATCAGCTCGTTGGTGGCCGCGCGGCCCCATTCACCCGCGTTGCCGCCATCGCCCTTGGCCAGGAACTCCAGGTTGTCGTCGAGTGCGCCCATCCACGGGCCCATCTTTTCTTCCTCGGTGCCGGGCAGGAAGCCGATGTCCTCGCCCACGCTCACGGTGGCGCGGGTCATGATGATTTCAGTGTAGCGGCGGTCGTCTAGCACCTGGGTCAGGCCGGCGGCCAGCGCCATCAGCGTCTTGCCGGTGCCAGCCGTGCCAGCCAGGGTGACGAAATCGATGTCGGGGTCCATCAGCAGGTTGACGGCGAAGTTCTGTTCGCGGTTGCGCGTGGTGACGCCCCAGACGGCGTTTTTGGCGTGGCTATAGTCCTTGAGGGTTTTGAGCACGGCGGTTTTGTCGCGGATTTCGCTGACGCGCGCGTACAGGCTGGGCTCGCCCGGAGCCTCGAAGTAGACGAACTGGTTGATCATCAACTGCGGCACGATGGGGCCGCTGATGCGATAGAAGGTATGTGCGCCGCTCTGCCAGCTTTCCACCGATTTGCCGTTGCGGGCCCAGAAGTCGGGTGGCAACTGCAGCACGCCGGAGTACAGCAGGTCGCCGTCCTCCAGGGCCTTGTCGTTCTGGTAGTCCTCGGCGGGCAGGCCCAGGGCGCGTGCCTTCACGCGCATGTTGATGTCCTTGGACACCAGCACCACCTCGCGTGGTGTATGGAGCTTGCGCAGGGCCTCGACCACGCCCAGGATCTGGTTGTCGGCCTTGCCCTGGGGCAGGCTGGTGGGGAGCTGGTAGTCGAGCGCCGCGGTCTGGAAGAACAGGCTGCCGGTGGCTCCACGCTGGCCGGTGGAGTCGAGCTTGAGGCCCTTGCCGATGTCGGCGCCCTGGGCGGCGGCCAGCGCGTCGAGCGCGCGGCTGACCTGCCGGCCGTTGCGCGCCACTTCGGTCATGCCCTTCTTGTGGGCGTCGAGCTCCTCCAGCACGATCATCGGAAGGTAGATGTCGTGTTCCTCGAAGCGGAACAGGCTGCTCGGGTCGTGCAGCAGCACATTGGTGTCGAGAACGAACAACTTGGCTGGGCCGGTGCCGCGGGCCTTGCGGGCCCGCGGTGCGGGCGCGGCAGCAGGGGTCGTGGTGGGCTGGACGGGGGCCTGAACTTCGGGAGCCCGGACCGTGGCGGGTTGTTCGGTGGTCGGTGCTGCCAGCTTGGCGGCGCGGCGGCCCCGGTTGGCGGGAGCAGCGTCCCCGTCCAGGGGAAGTGCGGCGCGTGGGCGGGCTGGCGTTGCTTCGGTGGCGACGGCCAGGGGCTCGGTGATCGGGGTGGCGGTCTTGCGTGTGCTGGTGCGGCGTGGCGCTACGGCGGTATCCACAGCGGGCTTGGCGTGGGTCAGGAAGGCTTCGGGAGGGAGTTGCGCGGCGCGCCGGGTGGGGGCGGGGGGCAGTGGCATGGTGCGAAAGGCCTCGGTCAAAGGATTCAGAAAGCAAAAAGCCGCCTGGAGGCCAAGGCGGCTTTGCAAGAGAGAAGGGGCGTTGCGCGGTGCAGCGGCATCAGGCCATTATGCATGGCGGCTGTGGCAGCGTTCGCCCGCTGGATACGCCCAGGTTTCAGGCGGCTTTTTTCAGGGTTTTGAGCGATTTGACAGCCTTGAGCACTTCTTCGACATGGCCTGGCACCTTCAGGCCGCGCCATTCTTGCACCAGCACGCCATCGGCGCCGATCAGGAAGGTGCTGCGCTCGATGCCCTTGACCTTCTTGCCGTACATGATCTTGTTCTTGACCACGCCGAACATGTGGCACATTTTTTCTTCGGTGTCGGCGATCAGCTCGAACGGCAATTCAAGCTTTTCCTTGAATTCGTCGTGCGACTTCATGTTGTCGCGCGAAACGCCAAACACCGCAGCACCCGCCTTCACAAAGTCTTTGTACTTGTCACGAAACTGCATCGCTTCGGTGGTGCAGCCGGGGGTGTTGTCTTTGGGGTAGAAGTACAGAACCAGAACCTGGCCATTATGGGAAGTGTTGGAAACCTTGACCCCACTGGTCGCGTTGGCTTCGAATTCAGGGAGGGGCTTGTTGACAACGATCGCCATATGTCTTCGTTTTCTCAGGGTGAAGTCGTTGAAAAGTCGGCGGTTGTTGGGATTTCTTGTTTTTGGGCGCCGCCGACCGCAACCCGCGATTTTACCCTGAAACAATTTCAACAGTTCAGGGCGCTGGGGTATCGAGAATCAGCGCGGCAACCACATTGCGGCCTTCCCCGCTGAGGATGTTGAAGGTGCGGCAGGCGGCCTGGGTTTCCATGGTTTCGACGCCGATGCGTCGCGTCATCAGGGGCTGCAGCCACGCGGGTGGCGCAAAGCGCAGGCGGCTACCGCTGCCAAAAAGAATCAGTTCGGCGTCGTACTGCGCCAGTTCGGCAAAGTGCTCGGGGCCCAGGGCTTCGAACCGGACGCAGGACCACGGTGTACGCAGGCCGCGCGATCCGATGATCAGGCTGGAGTGGATTTTTTCCTGTCCCACGCTGATCCATCCCGGGCCGTAACCGGTGATGCTTTGGGCGTCGAAGCGATCGGGCTGGAATTTCATGGTGTGTGCCGGAGGTGCGCCAGGGCGCGAAGGCGGCCGTTGGGGGCCGCGGAACTGTGGTCAAATTATAGGTTTCACCGCACCGCAACATTCGCCGCGCCCGCCATGAAACCCCTTCGCAAATCCGCCAAGCTTGCCAATGTTCTTTACGACGTTCGTGGGCCGATCGTGGACGCGGCCAAGCAGATGGAGGACGAGGGCCAGAAAATCATCAAGCTGAACATCGGCAACATGGCCCCGTTCGGTTTCGATGCGCCCGAGGAAGTGCAGCAGGACATGATCCGCAACCTGCCCAATTCGGCAGGCTACTCCGACAGCAAGGGCATCTTCGCCGCGCGCAAGGCGGTGATGCATTACACGCAGCAGCTGGGCATCGCTGGCGTGACGCTGGAAGATATCTACCTGGGCAACGGTGCCAGCGAGCTGATCGTGATGGCGACCAACGCGCTGCTCGACGAAGGCGACGAACTGCTCGTGCCCTCGCCCGACTATCCGCTGTGGACGGCGGCCACCAGCCTGTCGGGGGGCAGGCCCGTGCACTACGAGTGCCGCGAGGAAAACGGCTGGATGCCCGACCTTTCCGACATGCGCGCCAAGATCGGCCCGCGCACCCGCGGCATCGTGGTCATCAACCCGAATAACCCCACGGGTGCGCTGTATTCCACCGAGCTGCTCAAGGGCATCGTGCAGATTGCGCGCGAGCACAGCCTGGTGCTGCTGGTGGACGAGGTGTACGACAAGGTGCTCTACGAGGATGCCGTGTTCACATCGATGGCCAGCCTGTCCACCGATGTGCTCACGCTCACCTTCAATTCCCTCTCCAAGGCCTATCGTTCCTGCGGCTACCGTGCGGGCTGGATGGTGGTGTCGGGCCCCAAAGCCGATGCGCGCGACTACATCGAGGGGCTGAACATGCTGGCCAACCTCAAGCTCGGCTCCAACGTGCCGGGCCAGTGGGCCATCCAGACGGCCCTGGGCGGCTACCAGAGCATCAATGACCTGGTGAAGGAGGGCGGGCGCCTGCGCCGTCAGCGCGACCTGGCGTATGAGCTGATCACCGCCATTCCGGGCGTGACCTGTGTCAAGCCCAAGGCGGCTCTCTACATGTTCCCGCGCCTGGACCCAGAAATTTACCCCATCGAGGACGACCGCCAGTTCTTCATGGAGGTGCTGCGCGCCACGCGCGTGATGTTGGTGCAGGGCTCGGGCTTTAACTACCCCGACAACCAGCATTTCCGCATCGTCTTCCTGCCGCATGAGGACGACCTGCGCGAGGCCATTGGCCGGCTGGCGGGTTTTCTGGCCCAGTACCGGCAGCGCCATGCCAAGGCTTGATGCTATTGTTTGTATAGCTACTTGCGCTTGATGGACGGGCGCTAGAAGCATTTTTGACTGAAAGTTTTCTGATGAAACCCATCCAAGTAGGCCTTCTGGGCATCGGCACCGTCGGCAGCGGCGTGTTCAACGTGTTGCAGCGCAACCAGGAAGAAATCCGCCGCCGCGCGGGCCGCGGCATCGAGATCGCCATGGTGGCCGACCTGGACGTGGAGCGCGCCCGCAGCATCGTGGGCGAGGGCGTGCAGGTGGTCAACGACGCCCGCGCCGTCATCGCCAACCCGGACATCGACATCGTGATCGAGCTGATCGGCGGCTACGGCATCGCCAAGGCGCTGGTGCTCGAAGCCATTGCGGCGGGCAAGCATGTGGTCACCGCCAACAAGGCGCTGCTGGCCGTGCACGGCACCGAAATCTTCTCGGCCGCATCCGCCAAGGGCGTGATGGTGGCGTTCGAGGCCGCCGTGGCCGGGGGCATCCCCATCATCAAGGCGCTGCGCGAGGGTCTCACGGCCAACCGCATTCAGTGGATCGCCGGCATCATCAACGGCACCACCAACTTCATCCTGTCCGAAATGCGCGACAAGGGGCTGGATTTTGACGTGGTGCTCAAGGAAGCGCAGCGCCTGGGCTACGCCGAGGCCGACCCCACCTTCGATATCGAAGGCGTGGACGCCGCGCACAAGGCCACCATCATGTCGGCCATCGCTTTCGGCATCCCGGTGCAGTTCGACAAGGCCTACGTCGAGGGCATCACCCAGCTCGGCGCCGCCGACATCAAGTACGCCGAGCAGCTGGGCTACCGCATCAAGCTGCTGGGCATCACCAAGCGCGCCGACAAGGGCATCGAGCTGCGCGTGCACCCGAGCCTGGTGCCTTCCAAGCGACTGATTGCCAATGTGGAGGGCGCCATGAACGCCGTGGTGGTGCAGGGCGATGCCGTGGGCACTACGCTGTACTACGGCAAGGGCGCGGGCTCCGAGCCCACGGCCAGCGCCGT
>JANJVG010000193.1 GCA_024710165.1 Burkholderiaceae bacterium | reverse complement strand
GGGTTCGACCTCGTAGAATATGCCCATGTTCACTCCCGCGCCCGGGCCATCCTGCTCGACGCCCATGTCGAAGGCTATGGCGGTGGCGGCAAGGCATTCCATTGGTCACTCCTTCCTCCAAGCGTCGCCTCTCACCTCGTTTTAAGTGGTGGACTCACGCCTGCAAACGTGACCGATGGCATCGTGCAGGTGCGCCCGCGAGGCCTCTCGCTGGCGGTTGATGTCAGTTCCGGCGTCGAACTTGACGGCCCCGATGGCAAGCCCATCAAGGGCGTCAAGGACGCCGACAAGATCCAACGCTTCGTGGCCGCCGTGCGTGCGGCCGACGAGCAACTTGCAAAGCAATCCCATGTTCCAGTACGACCAACCTGATTCCTCGGGCCACTTCGGCCCCTACGGCGGCAGTTTTGCCAGCGAAACACTGACCTTTGCCCTGCGCGAACTGCAGGAAGCCTACGCGCGTTACCAGCACGACCCAGAGTTCATCGCCGAATTCAACTACGAGCTGGCGCACTTCGTCGGCCGCCCCTCTCCCGTGTACCACGCCGCGCGCACCAGCCGAGAAATGGGCGGTGCGCAGATCTACCTCAAGCGCGAAGACCTCAACCACACCGGCGCCCACAAGATCAACAACGTGATCGGCCAGGCCATGCTGGCGCGCCGCATGGGCAAGAAGCGCATCATCGCCGAGACCGGCGCGGGCCAGCACGGCGTGGCCACGGCCACCATCTGCGCACGCTACGGCCTGGAATGCGTGGTCTACATGGGCTCCGAGGACGTCAAGCGCCAGAGCCCCAACGTGTTCCGCATGAAGCTGCTGGGCGCCACCGTGGTGCCAGTGGAATCGGGCAGCAAGACGCTCAAGGACGCACTCAACGAAGCCATGCGCGACTGGGTGGCCAACGTGGACGACACCTTCTACATCATCGGCACCGTGGCGGGGCCCCACCCCTACCCCATGATGGTGCGCGACTTCCAGAGCGTGATCGGCAAGGAATGCCTCACGCAGATGCCCGCCATGCTGGCCGAACAGAAAATTGCCGCCGAGCAGCCCGACGCCGTGGTTGCCTGCGTGGGCGGCGGCAGCAACGCCATGGGCATCTTCCACCCCTACATTCCGTTCGAAAAGACGCGCCTGATCGGCGTCGAGGCCGCCGGGGAGGGCCTGGACAGCGGCAAGCACTCGGCCAGCCTGCAGCGCGGCTCCAGCGGTGTGCTGCACGGCAACCGCACTTTCATCCTGCAGGACGAGAACGGCCAGATCACCGAGACCCACAGCATCAGCGCGGGCCTGGACTACCCCGGTGTCGGCCCCGAGCACGCCTGGCTGCAGGAAATCCAACGCGCGCAGTACGTGGGCATCACCGACAGCGAGGCGCTGGCCGCCTTCCACTACCTGTGTCGCACCGAAGGCATCATCCCCGCGCTCGAATCCAGCCACGCCTTTGCCTACGCCATGAAGCTGGCCAAGGAAATGCGCCCCGACCAGTCCATCCTGGTCAACCTCTCGGGCCGGGGCGACAAGGACATCGGCACCGTGGCCGACCTCTCGGGCGAAGACTTCTACGACCGCCCCTCCATGCGCGGCCACGCCGTGAAGGGAGGGCCCGCAGCATGACCACCACACCGAACCGCATCGCCGCCACCTTCGCCGCCCTGCAGGCCAAGGGCCGCAAGGCGCTGATCCCCTACGTCACGGCGGGTTTCCCGTTCTCCGACATCACGCCCGCGCTCATGCACGGCATGGTCGAGGCCGGTGCCGACATCATCGAGCTGGGCGTGCCCTTCTCCGACCCCATGGCCGACGGCCCGGTCATCCAGAAGGCGGGCGAAAAAGCCCTGGCGCTGGGCGTTGGCATGGCCCAGGTGCTGGCCCATGTGCGCGAGTTCCGCGACCGCAACAAGGACACCCCCGTGGTGCTGATGGGCTACGCCAACCCGGTGGAGCGCTACGACCAGATCCACGGCCGGGATGCCTTCGTGCGCGACGCCGCCGAGGCGGGTGTCGATGGCATGCTCATCGTGGACTACCCGCCCGAGGAATGCGCCGACTTTGCCGCCAAGCTGCGCGCGCACAGTATGGACCTGATTTTCCTGCTCGCCCCCACCAGCACCGAGCAGCGCATGGAGGAAGTGGCCCGCGTGGCCAGCGGCTATGTGTACTACGTGTCGCTCAAGGGCGTGACGGGTTCGGGCGCGCTCGACACCGGCGCCGTCGAGGCCATGCTGCCGCGCATCCGCCAGCACGTGCACATCCCCGTGGGTGTGGGCTTCGGCATCCGCGACGCGGCCACGGCCCAGGCTATCGGCAAGGTGGCCGATGCGGTGGTCATCGGCAGCCGCATCATCCAGTTGCTGGAAGACCAGCCGCACGAGAAGGTCGTGCCCGTGGCCGTGGACTTCCTGCGCGGTGTGCGCAAAGCGCTCGACACATAATATGGGGTCAAACCCCTGAGCGGCCCTTGCACGGCGGCCCTCGCCTGGGGCGCGTCAGTTTCAAGGGCCGCGACGCTGCTGGCCCCTTCTTACAGAGGAATACACATGTCCTGGCTTGAAAAACTTCTGCCGTCCAAAATCCAGCAAAGCGACCCCACGGTGCGCCGCCAGATGCCCGAGGGCCTGTGGATCAAGTGCCCCAGCTGCGAGACCGTGCTCTACAAGGCCGACTTGGAGCAGAACCAGAACGTCTGCCCCAAGTGCAGCCATCACCACCGCATCGGCGCGCGCGCCCGGCTTGACGCGTTCCTCGATGCGGAAGGCCGCTACGAAATCGGCCAGGAGGTCATCCCGGTCGACGCACTCAAGTTCAAGGACAGCCGCAAGTACCCCGAGCGACTGAAGGAA
>JANJVG010000165.1 GCA_024710165.1 Burkholderiaceae bacterium | reverse complement strand
CTGCAAAAAGCTCGAAGCCGTGGCACGCGAAGCCGCAGGCAACGCCCATGTGCAGGCCGACTTCGTCAAGGTGACCGACATGAAGGAGATCCTGGCCTTTGACCTGCTGTCAACGCCGGGCCTGGTCATCAACGACAAACTTGTCAGCAGTGGGCGCATCCCTACGGTGGCCGAGGTGCAGAAATGGCTGGTTTGAAGCTTTTTAGGCCTCAAGCGCTTATGGAATAAGCGCTGACAGCTATAAATTCAATAGCATTTTTGCTTGTTGAAAGACCGCTCAACGCAGGATCAACACCGGCGCCGTGCTCAGCCGCAGCAGCGTGGTGGTGGTGCTGCCCACCACCAGGTGGCGGATGCGCGAGTGGTCATAGGCGCCCATCACCAGCAGGGCTGCCCCTTGTGATGGGAGCAGGTCGGGCAGGGCCTGCTCGGGCTCGCCCGGCAGCAAGGTGGTTTCCACGGCAAAGCCTGCGCCCTGCAGTATGTGCCGGGCGTCTTGCAAGGCGTTTTGTGCGGTGGGGGTGTCTGCGCCCACCATGGCCACCAGGGCAGGCAGGCCCTGCAGCAGGGGGCTTGCGGCCACCATGTCCACGGTCTTGCGTGCGGTGGCGCTGCCGTCGTAGGCGATCACGAAGCGCTCGGGCACCACAAATTGGTCAGATGTGGCCACGAGCACCGGGCGCCGCGCGGCGCGGATCACACGCTCCACGTGGTGGTCGAGGTGAATTCTGCGCGGGCTGCTGGCGTGGTAGTGCTCGCCCAGCACGAACAGGCGCGCGTCGGGCTCCAACTCCAGCAGCGTGTCCACCAACTCGCCATGGCGCATGCGGCCGTCCACCTGCTGCACACCTGCGGCGCTGGCGCGATCACGGGCGTTTTGCAGTATCTGGCGCCCGGCTTCCTGGGCCAGTTTGCCGCGTTGCTCGTCCAGGGCGCTGAGCTGTTGCAGCAGCACTTCCTGGGCGCCCAGCCCCAGCGCGCCACTGTAGTCGCCCACATGGGGCAGTTCGGGCGGGCGCTCGAGCACATGCAGCAGTTCGAGTGGCACGGACAGACGCCGGGCCGACCACGCGGCCCAGTCGATCACGGCGGAGGTGGTGGCCAGGCCGTCAATGCAGGCGTATACCTTATTCATGGTGTGCCTCCTTGGCATGAATTTAATGCATCAACTGCTCGACGGCGCCGGGCTTGTCGTGGATGGCGAAGCGGTCCATCAACGGGGTGCTGGCCTCGTTCATGCCCACCACCTCCACCTCGGTGCCCTCGCGGCGGAACTTGAGCACGGCCTTGTCGAGCGCGCTCACGGCGGTGATGTCCCAGAAATGGGCGCGGCTCACATCAATGCGCACCTTGGGCACCACTTCCTTGAAATCAAAAGCTGCCAGAAACGCCTCGGACGAGGCAAAGAACACCTGGCCGATCACGCCGTACACGCGCACGCGGCCCCCGTCTTCGCTGCTGCGGTCCACGCGCAGCACCTTGCCCACCTTGTGCGCAAAGAAAATGCCCGACAGCAGCACGCCGACAAACACGCCCTTCGCCAGGTCGTGCGTGGATACGGTGACCACCACGGTGGCAATCATCACGATGGACGAGCTGGGCGGGTGCTCGCGCAGCTTGCGCACCGAATCCCAGCTGAAGGTGCCGATGCTCACCATGATCATCACGGCCACCAGCGCAGCCATAGGGATTTGCTTCACCCAGGGGCCGAGGAACACCACCAGGATGAGCAGAAAAACGCCCGCCACCAATGTGGACAGGCGACCGCGCCCGCCCGACTTCACGTTGATGACCGACTGCCCGATCATCGCGCAGCCCGCCATGCCGCCAATGAAGCCGGTGGCAATATTGGCCACGCCCTGGCCCACGCATTCGCGGTTCTTGTTGCTGGCGGTGTCGGTGAGTTCATCGACGATGGACGCCGTCATCATCGATTCGAGCAGGCCGACCACCGCCAGCGTGGCGGAGTAGGGCAGCACGGTCCATAGGGTTTCCAGTGTCAGCGGCACATCGGGCAGCAGGAACACGGGCAGGCTGTCGGGCAATTCGCCCATGTCGCCCACGGTGCGGATGTCCAGGCCCAGCGCTATCGATACGCCCGTGAGCACCACGATGGTGACCAGTGGTGACGGCACGGCTTTGGTGATGTAGGGAAAGCCATAAATGATGGCCAGGCCCGCCGCCGTCATGGCGTACACCTGCCAGCCCACGTGGGTCAGCTCGGGCAGTTGCGCCATGAAGATCAGGATGGCCAGCGCGTTCACAAACCCGGTCACCACAGAGCGTGAGACAAAGCGCATCAGGGCGCCCAGCTTGAGCAGACCCGCCCAGATCTGCAACACACCGGTGAGCAAGGTGGCCACCAGCAGGTACTGCAGGCCGTGGTCTTTGACCAGCGTCACCATCACCAGCGCCATGGCTCCGGTGGCCGCCGAGATCATGCCGGGGCGCCCGCCTGCGAAGGCTATGACCACGGCGATGCTGAACGAGGCGTACAGCCCCACCTTGGGGTCCACCCCAGCAATGATGGAAAAGGCAATGGCCTCGGGAATGAGTGCCAACGCCACCACCAGGCCTGCCAGCACGTCGCCCCGGATGTTGAAAAGCCAGGTTTTCTGGAGGAAAGAATGCGTCATAGGCAATGCAGCCCGGCGCGCGATGCGCAGCGGAGAATCAAGAATAAAAAAGGAACCCTCAGGTCGAAGGTGCTGGACAGGGGTGCGGTTGCCCCCAAAAAGGGGCGGCAGGACACCGCGCTATGGCGGCGTCACGGCACTGAAAAAACCGCGCGCAAGCACTTTGCCCCGGGCGTGTGCCGGTGTGTGCAAAAGGCGAGGTAAAAATGCTGCATCGCAACATTGTAGGTTGGCGTACCAGGCGCATGGGATAGAGGCCGAGCACAGCACCCGTTCATCGGGCAAGGGCGACAATCCTGGTGTAGTGTCTCGCTCTGCAAGTGCTATTTCGAGAAACACGACACCAGTATGACGTATGGCTTTTTCCGATGGTTGCGGGCGGTGCTCTTCAGCGCGCTGGCCGCAAGCCTTTGCCTGGGGGCGCTTGCTGCACCGGACGACATGGCGCCGCGCGTGCAGGCCTGTACGCTGTGCCATGGCAAGGAGGGCCGGGCTACGCAGGAGGGCTACTTTCCGCGCATTGCGGGCAAGCCTGCCGGCTACCTTGCCAACCAGTTGCTTAACTTCCGTGACGGTCGGCGCAGTTATGCACCCATGGCCCATCTTGTCCAGCACCTCACCGATGACTATCTGCACGAGATGGCGGAGTATTTTTCTGCCCTCGATCTGCCCTACGCGCCACCGCCGGCGCCGCTGGCGGCTGCGGCTGCGCTCGAGCGTGGCCGCCTGCTGGTGCAGCAGGGGGATGCCGCGCGTCGCATTCCGGCCTGCGTGCAGTGCCATGGGCCATCCCTCACTGGCG
Source organism: Burkholderiaceae bacterium (assembly GCA_024710165.1). Taxonomy (GTDB): domain Bacteria; phylum Pseudomonadota; class Gammaproteobacteria; order Burkholderiales; family Burkholderiaceae_C; genus Simplicispira. The sequence goes on along the minus strand of JANJVG010000165.1, from coordinate 18,054 downwards.
TGAAACCAGCCATCCCCGGCTTGCTGGGTCTGCCGCGGGATTACCTCAACAGCCAGCTGGGCGCCTGGGCTACCGGCCAGCGGCGGGCTCAGGCGCCCGACTGCATGGCCGACCTGGCGCGCCGGCTCACAACCGCTGACGTGGGCGCCGTCTCGGCCTGGCTGGCTTCGCAGCCGGTGCCGGGCCGGGGCCAGCCAGCGGCCCGGCTGTCCGCTGCCATGCCGGCGCGCTGCGGTGGGGTCGATGTCCTGCCGGTGGCGGCGGAGTACTGAATGGCAGCGCGGCGCCTGGTGACGGCCTGGGCAGCGGGGGTGGGTGCCTTTGTCCTTTTTCTGGTCGGGGCGGTCGTTCCCAGGGGGGCAGCTGCAGTTCCCCCGAACGCTCCATCCCAGGCACAGGCCACCACGGCCGCGCAGGTGGAGCGCGGCGCTTACCTTGCGCGCGTGGGCAACTGCGCGGGTTGCCATACGGTGCGGGGCGGTGCTGCGTACGCGGGCGGACGTGGCATCGAGACACCGTTTGGCACGGTGTATGCCGGCAACCTCACGCCCGATACCTCCACCGGCATCGGCGCCTGGACGTCGGCCGATTTGTGGCGTGCCCTGCACCACGGACGCTCGCGCGACGGGCGCCTGCTGTACCCCGCTTTTCCGTACCCCAACTACACGCAGATCACGCGGGAAGACTCCGATGCCCTGTATGCCTATCTGCGCAGTCTGCCGGCCGTGCAACAAGCCAGCCCGGAGCATGCGCTGCGCTTTCCGTACAACACCCAGTTGGCCCTGGCTGTGTGGCGCGTGCTGTTTTTTGCGCCGGGCCAGGCCTTGCCTGACCCCGCACGCAGCGCCGAATGGAACCGGGGCGCCTACCTGGTGAACGGTCTGGGCCATTGTGCCGCCTGCCATACGCCGCGCAATCTGCTGGGCGCCGGGCGCCGGGGCCTGGCGCTGGGCGGTGCGAGGCTGCCCGGACAGGGCTGGTATGCACCGGCGCTTGACCGGCCCGACGAGGCGGGTGTGGCCCAGTGGCCGCTCGAGGATGTGATAGCGCTGCTCCGGACCGGTGTTGCTCCGCAGGGTGCCGTCAGCGGCCCCATGGCCGACGTGGTGTTCCGCAGTACCCAGCACCTGACGGATGCCGATGCGCGTGCCATGGCGGTCTACCTGCAGTCGCTGCCGCAGCGCCGTCCTGCGCCGCTGCCGGTCGCCAGCCCGGCGGCAAGTGCCTTGCAGCGGGGGGGCAAGGTGTACGAGCAGCACTGTGCCCAGTGCCACGGAAACCAGGGGCAGGGCAAGCCGGATGCCTTTCCCCCGCTGGCGGGTAACCGCGCCGTGCTGCAAGCCGACACCACCAACCTGCTGCGCGTGGTGCTCCAGGGCGGCTACCTGCCCGCCACGGCAGGCCATCCGCGCCCGCACGGCATGCCGCCCTTCCGGCATGTGCTGGGCGACGAGGACGTGGCAGCGGTGTTGAGCTTTGTGCGCAACGCCTGGGGAAACCGGGCGCCAGGTGTGGGTACCATCGACGCCTATCGCGCCCGCGAGGCGTCCGGCCTCTGACAGGCCTGAAGGAGTTGCGTTGATGGAAAGCCCGGCCGTGTTGCCCCCTTCCGCGCCCGTACCCGCCCCCAGTGGCTGGTGGGCCATCTGCCTGTGCGCCGACTGGTGCGGCACCTGCCGTGATTACCGCAACCTGTTCGAGGCACTGGCCCCGGCGCACCCCGGCGTGCGCTTTGTCTGGGTGGATATCGAGGATGAATCCGATGTCTCGGGCGACCTCGATGTGGAGACCTTCCCTACGCTGCTGATTGCCGACGGCCAGAGTGCCCGCTTTCTGGGCCCGTTGCTGCCCCAGGCGGCAGTGCTATCGCGCCTTTTGCAGAGCCTGCAGGCCTGGCAGGGCGCCGGCCCGGTTGACACTCGGGCGCAGGCTGTGTTCGAGCGGGTGCGAACGGCCCATGGCTCAAGGGGCTGTTCTGAGCCGATCAACCGTTGATCGAACCGCTGTCGGTCCCTTGCGACGCTCATTGGATGATAGCTATGAGTGCTTGTCGATCAGGGGCTGGAGCCTGTTTTGACTCTTTTTTCCTTCCCCTCTGCTTCTCGCCTTCGTCTCTGCAGGCCCTCTGCAATTCCGTGACCCGGATGCGTGACATGGCGAGGTGGACAGCGGGCACGGCCGTTGCAGTTGCCCGGTGGCCCGCCCGGAACAGGGTGCCCGTGCACCCGTGCAAGGCCGATCGACCGCACGGACAACCGGCGATGGCGCAGACGGTTGGCGACTGCAAGGAACTGCTGCTCACCGAAGGCGACACGGCGGAGCCACCCTGGATGCTATCTCTTTCGTAGCTATTAGCGATTGCTGAGCGAGGGCTTGAAGCATTTTTGGTTCGAAAAACCGAAATCCCGGGCCTTGCCGGGGCATCAATTTGCGAAGCGTGCCTCTTTGCCCTGACGCGGCTTTGCAAATCAGGGCGTTACAGGATACAATAATGACCTCACGACCAAACGGGCGGGTACCAACCGCCCGTTTTTTTTGGTCGTTTGCTTTTGGAGCTCGAAGCCTCTGGGGGTTATCGGGTTTTTTGTTTTTCAGGATTGAATTTCACCAACGTGGCATTGCAGCAAATCGTCGAGCAAACCGTTACCGGCCTGGGCTATGACCTGGTCGAGATTGAGCGCTGCCCTGGTGGCCTGTTGCGCATCACCATCGATTTGCCGTGGACTGCGCCCGTGGAGGGTCTGCCGGTACTGCCCGAGTCGTTCATCACGGTGGAAGACTGCGAAAAAGTCACCCGCCAGCTGCAGTTTGCGCTGGAAGTGGATGGCGTGGATTACAAGCGACTGGAAGTGTCGTCGCCCGGCATTGATCGCCCCTTGCGCCATGAGCAGGACTTTGTGCGATTTGCGGGCGAGGTGGTTGACATCACCCTGAAGATGCCCCTGGGAGCGGCGGCTGCGGGGCAGGTGAGTCCTCTGCGCAAAAAGTTCCGTGGTCTGCTCTCGCGCGCCGATGCCGGCGGCTGGCAGATCGTCTGGAGCGATGAACCGCCGGTCAAGCCGGGCCAGAAGGTGAGCAAGAAGCGCGCACCGGTGCCGCTGCAGGTTCTGGGTTTTGCGCTGGACGAGCTGCGTGACGCGCGGCTGGCGCCCATTGTGGATTTCAAGGGTCGGGGGGCAAAGTCCGGACAAACGCTGGGCTGAGCCGCTGGATAGAGGGTTGTTGGGCTGCGCCGCAAGGCAGGGTCTGCAGGTGATAGAAACAGGAGAGTCGTTGCATGAATCGCGAATTGTTGATGTTGGTTGAGGCCATTTCGCGCGAGAAGAACGTTGAGCGCGATGTGGTTCTGGGGGCGGTCGAGGCCGCCCTGGCCCAGGCGACGAAGAAGCTGTACGAGGGCGAAGTCGACATCCGCGTGTCGGTCGATCGTGATAGCGGCAATTACGAAACCTTCCGCCGCTGGCTCGTGGTGCCCGACGATGCCGGCCTGCAAAATCCCGATGCCGAAGAAATGCTCATGGATGCCCGCGAGCGTGTGGCAGACATCGAGGTGGGTGAGTACATCGAAGAATCCATCGAATCGGTGCCGATCGGCCGCATCGGCGCCATGGCTGCCAAGCAGGTGATCCTGCAGAAGATTCGCGACGCCGAGCGCGAAATGCTGCTCAACGACTTCATGTCGCGCGGCGAAAAGATTTTTACCGGCACGGTCAAGCGCATGGACAAGGGCGACATCATCGTCGAGTCCGGCCGCGTGGAAGGCCGCCTGCGCCGTTCCGAGATGATCCCCAAGGAAAACCTGCGCAGCGGCGACCGCGTGCGTGCCATGATCATGGAGGTGGACCTGACGCTGCGCGGCGCGCCCATTATCCTGTCGCGCTCGGCACCCGAATTCATGATCGAGTTGTTCCGCCACGAGGTGCCCGAAATCGAGCAGGGCTTGCTGGAAATCAAGACCTGTGCCCGCGATCCGGGCAGTCGCGCCAAGATCGCCGTGCTCTCGCACGACCGCCGTGTGGACCCCATCGGCACTTGCGTGGGTGTGCGGGGCACACGCGTCAACGCCGTGACCAATGAACTCGCCGGTGAGCGCGTGGACATCGTGCTGTGGTCTGAAGACCCGGCCCAGTTTGTCATCGGCGCCCTGGCGCCCGCCAATGTGCAGTCCATTGTGGTGGACGAAGAAAAGCACGCCATGGACGTGGTGGTGGACGAGGAAAACCTGGCCATCGCCATCGGCCGGGGCGGCCAGAACGTGCGCCTGGCGTCCGACCTGACGGGTTGGAAGATCAACATCATGGACGCCGCCGAGTCGGCCCAGAAGCATGCCGACGAGACCGATTCGGCCCGTCGCCTGTTCATGGAAAAGCTCGATGTCGACCAGGAGATCGCCGACATCCTGATCGAGGAGGGCTTCACCAGCCTCGAAGAAGTGGCCTATGTGCCGCTGCAGGAAATGCTGGAAATCGAAAGTTTCGACGAGGAAACCGTCAACGAGTTGCGCGCCCGTGCCAAGGACGTGCTGCTCACCATGGAAATTGCCCGCGAAGACAGCGTTGAGAGCGTTTCGCAGGACCTGCGCGATCTGGAGGGCGTGACACCCGAACTGATCGCCAAGCTCGCCGAAGGCGGCGTGCACACACGTGACGAACTGGCCGATCTGGCCATTGATGAACTGACCGAACTGACCGGACAGTCCGAAGAAGATGCCAAGGCCTTGATCATGAAGGCGCGCGAACACTGGTTCGCGGGGCAAGAGTAAAGGTCAGGGAGGCACGAACCAAATATGTCCAGTAATACTGTCGCCGAGTTTGCCAGCGAACTCAAGAAAACCCCTGAAGTCCTGCTTGACCAGCTCAAGTCCGCGGGAGTGGTCAAATCCGCTCCGTCGGATGCCTTGACCGAGTCCGACAAACAGAAACTTCTGGCCCATCTGCAGGCCAGCCATGGAGTGGCCCAGGGAGATCGCAAGAAGATCACCTTGGTCACCAAATCCACCAGCGAGATCAAGCAGGCCGATGCCTCGGGCAAGGCGCGCACGATCCAGGTCGAGGTGCGCAAGAAGCGTACCTTCGTCAAACGCGACGAGGCCGTAGAGGCTGCCACGCCCGAGCCGGTGGAGCGTCCTGCGGAATCTGCCGAAGCGGCTGCTCCGGCCCAGGACCACAACCCGGATCTGGTTCGGCGCGAAGAAGAAGCGCGTCACCAGGCCGAGCTGATCCGCCGCCAGGAAGAGGAATTGTCGGAAAAGCGCCGCGAACGCGAAGCTCGTGAAAAGCGCGAGCGCGAGGCCGCCGAGCGCGCTGCCGCCTACGCCGCGCAGGAGGCCGAAAAGAAGGCCCAGGCTTCTGCCGTCAAAGAAGAGGCCACCCGCGAGCAGGCTGCGGAGGCTGCAGCCCGGGCTGCGGCACAGGCCGAGGCGCGCGAGAAGGCCGAGGCAGAGTCCCGCGCCCGTGCGGCCGAAGAGAGTGCCCGTGCCAGCGACCTCGAGGAGCGTCGCCGCAAGGCCCTGGAAGAAGCTGCGGCCATCCGCTCGATGATGTCTGCGCCCGCCAAGGTGCTGGTAGCCAAAAAGCCCGAAGAACCCAAGCCCGCGCCGCGTCCTGCCGCCGAAGCCAAGAAGGGCACGTTGCACAAGCCGGCTGTTGCGCCGGGCGCAGCGCCGCGCACTGTAGGCGCACCGGCTGCACCTGCAGGGGGCGGTAAGGAAGTCAAGTCGGCCAAGCTCTCGTCGAGCTGGGCGGGCGATGCTGCCAAGAAAAAAGAAATCAAGACCCGTGGCGATACCGGCAGCGGTGCCGCGCGTGGCAGCGCCTGGCGCGCCGGCCCCAAGGGTGGCAGTGGCCGCCGGGGGGGAGATCGCGACCGTGGCGGTCCGGTCTCGCATGTGTCGGTGGCCGAAGCGCGTGTGATCGAAGTGCATGTGCCTGAAACCATCACTGTCGCCGAACTGGCGCACAAGATGTCGATCAAGGCCAATGAGGTCATCAAGGCGCTGATGAAGATGGGCCAGATGGTCACCATCAACCAACCCCTGGATCAGGACACGGCCATGATCGTGGTCGAAGAGTTGGGTCACAAGGCTGTGATTGCGGCTCTGGACGACCCCGAAGCCTTCACCGACGACGATTCGGCCCTGCAGAACGCTGAAGTGCTGCCGCGTGCCCCTGTGGTCACCGTGATGGGTCACGTGGACCACGGCAAGACCTCGCTGCTGGACTACATCCGTCGCACCAAGGTGGCGTCGGGCGAAGCCGGGGGCATCACCCAGCACATTGGTGCCTACCATGTGGAGACTCCGCGCGGCATGGTGTCCTTCCTCGACACCCCCGGTCACGAGGCCTTCACGGCCATGCGTGCCCGCGGTGCGCAGGCGACCGACATCGTGATTCTGGTGGTGGCCGCCGATGACGGCGTCATGCCCCAGACCAAGGAAGCCATCAAGCACGCCAAGGCGGCTGGTGTTCCTATCGTGGTGGCCATCACCAAGGCCGACAAGCCCGATGCCAATCCCGACCGCGTCAAGCAGGAGCTGGTGGTCGAAGAGGTGGTGCCGGAAGAATACGGCGGTGATTCGCCGTTTGTGCCGGTATCCTCCAAGACCGGTATGGGTATCGACGAACTCCTCGAACAGGTTCTGCTGCAGGCGGAAGTGCTCGAACTCAAGGCGCCTGTGGATGCACTGGCCAAGGGCCTGGTGATCGAAGCCCAGCTCGACAAGGGCCGCGGTCCGGTGGCTACGGTGCTGGTGCAGTCCGGTACGCTGAAGGTGGGCGATGTGGTGCTGGCGGGACAGACCTTTGGCCGCGTGCGCGCCATGCTCGACGAGAACGGCAAGGTGGCCAAGACGGCCGGCCCGTCCATACCGGTGGAAATCCAGGGCCTGACCGAAGTGCCCCAGGCCGGCGACGAATTCATGGTGCTGACCGACGAGCGCCGTGCGCGCGAAATCGCCACCTACCGCGCCGGCAAGTTCCGCAACACCAAGCTGGCCAAGCAACAGGCGGCCAAGCTGGAGAACATGTTCTCCGACATGACGGCGGGCGAAGTCAAGATGCTGCCCATCATCGTCAAGGCCGACGTGCAGGGTTCGCAGGAAGCGCTGTCGCAGTCGTTGCTCAAACTCTCGACCGACGAGGTCAAGGTGCAACTGGTGTATGCCGGCGTGGGCGGTATCAGCGAGTCCGACATCAACCTGGCGATTGCCTCCAAGGCCATCGTCATCGGCTTCAATGTGCGGGCCGATGCCGGTGCGCGCAAGCTGGCCGAGGGCAATGGCGTCGATCTGCACTACTACAGCATCATTTACGACGCGGTGGACGAGCTCAAGGTCGCCATGTCCGGCATGCTGGCACCCGAGCAGCGCGAGGAAGTCATCGGAACAGCCGAGATCCGCACGGTGTTTGTGGCAACCAAGATCGGCACCATTGCCGGTTCGTACATCACCTCCGGCATGGTCCATCGCAACGCAAGATTCCGTTTGCTGCGCGACAACGTGGTGGTCTATACGGGCGAAGTGGATTCGGTCAAGCGCCTCAAGGATGACGTCAAGGAAGTCAAGGAAGGCTTCGAGTGCGGTATCAAGCTCAAGAACTACAACGACATCAAGGAAGGTGATCAACTGGAGTTCTTTGACATCAAGGAAATCGCACGGACTCTATGAGACACCCCCTGAGTTGCTTCGCGCCTTTCCCCTCTCTCGCCTCGCGGCGCGAGGCGGGAGGGGGACGCCCCCAGCGCACGCAATCGCAGCGCCGCCCATGCGGCTTGGCGGACCTTGCGCGGGGGCGCTGGCCTGCGCCGCGTGAGAGCCACGCGATGCTGGAACAGCAGCCTGCGAGGGAGAACGGACATGGCCGCTAAAAAATCATCCACACCCAACCGCGCCTTCAAGGTGGCCGACCAGATCCAGCGTGATCTGACAGAGCTGATCGCGCGCGAGTTGAAGGACCCGCGCGTGGGCATGGTGACACTGCAGGGCGTGGAAGTAACCCCCGATTACGCGCATGCCAAGGTCTACTACAGCCTGCTGACGGGTGATCCCGCGCAGACGCAGGAAGCCTTGACGCAAGCGGCGGGCTTCCTGCGCAGCGGCCTGTTCAAGCGCCTGCACATCCACACGGTGCCCACGCTGCATTTTGTATTCGACCGCACGCAGGAGCGCGCGGCCGACATGAACGCCTTGATTGCCAAGGCCGTTTCCTCACGCGCCAAAGAAGCGGACGAATAAGCATGAACGCGCCGCGCACGAGGGTCGTCCGGCGCCCCGTGCACGGGGTGCTGCTGATCGACAAGCCGCTGGGTATCACCAGCAACGATGCCCTGCAAAAGGCCAAATGGCTGCTGCGCGCCGAAAAGGCGGGCCACACGGGTACGCTCGACCCACTGGCCAGCGGTGTGCTGCCGCTGTGCTTTGGCGCAGCCACCAAGTTCAGCCAGCTGCAACTCGAAGCGGCCAAGACCTACGAGGCCGTCGCCTTGCTGGGTACGACAACGACCACGGGCGACGCGGAGGGCGAGGTGCTGCAGCAGCGCCCGGTCGATACGGCGCAGATCACCCCCGAACGCCTGGCCGCCGTGCAGCAGCAGTTCACCGGCCCGATCCGACAGGTGCCGCCCATGCACAGTGCGCTCAAGAAGGACGGCAAGGCGTTGTATGAATATGCGCGTGCTGGCATCGTCGTGGAACGCGCGCCGCGCGATGTGGTGATTCATGCATTAAATCTGGTTCTAACGTTTGATGGTAATGCGCAAGTAGCTATTAAAATGATAGTTAATTGCAGTAAAGGCACTTACATTCGAACCCTGGGCGAAGACATTGGAGAGGCCTTGGGATGCGGTGCGCACCTGACGTTTCTGCGCCGCATCGACACCGGGGGCCTGGGTGTGGAGCGCTGCACCACCCTGGCGCAGCTTGAAGCCATGACCGAAGACGAACGCCTGGCCTGCCTGGAGCCGCCCGAGGCGCTGCTGGCCGGGCATGTGTGTGTCACGCTCGACAGCGACAATGCAGGCCGGTTTCTCTCGGGCCTGCGTCGCCGGGGCCCCTGGCCGGATGCTCCACAGGTGGCCGTTTTTGCCGATCATCCCCGGGCTCTGCTCGGGGTCGGTCATATCGCAGGCGGGGAGCTGGTGCCCGACAGGCTCCTGAGTCCGCTGGAAATTCAACAAATTTTGGAAGGCACGCCGCGTTCCGCGCCGATGGCGCACAGCGGCACATTGGAAAAACTATGACTAAACAAATCCGCAATATCGCCATCATCGCCCATGTGGACCATGGCAAGACCACCATGGTGGACCAGCTGCTGCGCCAGTCCGGCACCTTTGCCGAGCACGAAAAGGTGGTCGATACGGTGATGGACAACAACGCCATCGAGCGCGAGCGCGGCATCACCATTCTGGCCAAGAACTGCGCCGTGAGCTGGGAGGGAACGCACATCAACATCGTCGACACCCCCGGCCACGCGGACTTTGGCGGTGAAGTGGAACGCGCCCTGTCCATGGTGGACGGCGTGGTGCTGCTGATCGACGCCCAGGAAGGCCCCATGCCCCAGACCCGCTTTGTGACCAAGAAGGCGCTGGCCCTGGGCCTGCGCCCCATCCTGGTGGTGAACAAGGTGGACAAGCCCGGTGCCAATCCAGACAAGGTCGTCAATGCTGCGTTTGACCTGTTCGACAAGCTCGGCGCCACCGACGAGCAGCTCGACTTCCCTGTGGTGTATGCCTCGGGCATCAACGGCTGGACCTCGCTGGAAGAAGGCGCCCCGGGTGAGCAGTGGGGCCCTGACATGTCGGCACTGTTCAACACCATCCTCAAGCACGTGCCTGCCCAGAAGGGCGATCCGGCCGCACCGCTGCAACTGCAGATTTCGGCGCTCGACTTTTCCACCTTCGTGGGCCGCATCGGCGTGGGCCGCATCAGCCAGGGCACGATCAAGCCCAACATGGATGTGCTGGTGATGGAAGGCCCCGATGGCAAGTCCTTCAAGGGTCGCGTCAACCAGGTGCTGACGTTCCAGGGTCTGGAGCGTGTCCAGGCGCAGGAAGCCGGCCCGGGCGACATCGTGCTGGTCAACGGCATCGCCGACATTGGGATCGGCGTGACCGTGACCGACCCCGCCAACCCCGCGCCCCTGCCCATGCTCAAGGTGGACGAGCCCACCCTGATCATGAACTTCTGCGTGAACACTTCGCCGCTGGCGGGCCGCGAAGGCAAGTACGTCACCAGCCGCCAGATCTGGGACCGTCTGCAGAAGGAACTGCAGCACAACGTGGCCCTGCGGGTGAAAGAAACCGATGAAGACGGCGTTTTTGAAGTGGCTGGCCGTGGTGAACTGCACCTGACCATCCTGCTGGAAAACATGCGCCGTGAAGGCTACGAGCTGGCCGTTTCCAAGCCGCGCGTGGTGTTCAAGGACATCGACGGTGTCAAGCACGAGCCTATCGAGCTGGTGACCGCCGACATCGAAGAGCAGCACCAGGGCGGCGTGATGCAGGCGCTGGGCGAGCGCAAGGGCGAACTGGTGAACATGGAGCCCGACGGCCGGGGCCGCGTGCGCCTGGAATACCGCATTCCGGCGCGTGGCCTGATCGGTTTCACCAACGAGTTCCTGAACCTGACGCGGGGTTCGGGCCTGATCGCCAACATCTTCGACAGCTACGAACCGCACAAGGGCGACATTGCAGGTCGCAAGAACGGCGTGCTGATCTCCATGGACGACGGTGAAATCTTCACCTACGCGCTGGGCAAGCTGGACGACCGTGGCCGCATGTTTGTGCGCGCCAACGATCCCGTCTACGAAGGCATGATCGTCGGCATCCACAGCCGCGACAACGATCTGGTGGTGAACGCCACGCGTACCAAGCAGCTGACCAACTTCCGCGTCTCGGGCAAGGAAGACGCGATCAAGATCACGCCCCCGATCGACCTTACGCTCGAATACGGCGTCGAGTTCATCGAGGACGACGAACTGGTCGAAATCACGCCCAAGAGCGTGCGTCTGCGCAAGCGCTTCCTGAAGGAACATGAGCGCAAGCGCGCCAGCCGGGAATGAGCGTACTATCCCCTGAGGCACAGCGTGCCTTCTCCCTTCTCTCGCAAAGCTGCGCTTTGCGGGAAGGGGGACGCCGTCAGCGCAGCGGGGCGGCCCTTGCACGGCGGCACTGGTCTGGGTCACGCCCGTTGCATGCAGAGTGGAATGTGCGGGGGGTGGCTGTCGTTGGTTAAAGCGTCGAGCGTTGCAAGCAATACGCGATGAATACCCATTCTTTTACTCACCGGGGGCTCACCCATACCCGTGCCGTGTGGCTCATGGTGGCCGTCACGCTGATGTGGTCGATTGCCGGGGTGGTAACACGGCACCTGGAGCACGCACGCAGCTTCGAGGTGACATTCTGGCGCAGCCTGTTTACGGTGCTGTCACTGCTGGTCATCCTGCCGGTGTTTCAGGGCCGGGTGGCGCTGGCCACCTTGCGTGGGGGCGGGCGGGCGCTGTGGTTGTCGGGCCTGTGCTGGAGTGTGATGTTTACTGCCTTCATGGTGGCCATCATGCTTATGCCGGTGGCCAATGTGCTGGTGACCATGGCCGTGGGCCCCTTGCTCACAGCGTTGTTTTCCTGGATTTTCATCGGCCACCGCATCGCGCCGCGCACCTGGGGCGCCATCGCACTGGCGGGCCTGGGTATTGGCTGGATGTACGGCTCGCAAATGGCAGGCTTGCCGGTGGTGGGCACGCTGGTGGCGTTGTGCGTGCCGGTGGCTGCCGCCGTGAACTGGACGGTGGTGCAGCATGCGCAGCAACACGGCCATGCGGTCAACCTGATGCCTGCCGTGCTGATTGGCGCGGTGCTCTCGTCGCTGGCGACGCTGCCCCTGGCCTGGCCGTTTCAGGCGTCCGGGCACGATCTGGCGTTGCTGGCCTTGCTGGGGCTGGTGCAGCTGGCGGTGCCTTGCGTGCTGGCGGTGCGCTGCGGGCAGGTCCTCAAGGCACCGGAACTGGCCCTGCTGGGTCTGCTGGAAGTGATCTTCGGCATCGTGCTGGCGTGGGTGGGCGCGGGTGAGCGCCCGGCGCCTTCGGTGCTGACGGGCGGTGCGCTGGTCATCGGCGCGCTGGTTTTCAATGAACTACTGGGTTGGAAGGAACAGAAATGACGGAGATGACCGGTGAGGTGTTGGCACAGATTCGGGGCCAGGTAGGCTGCATCACGCTCAACCGCCCCAGGGCGCTCAATGCCCTGTCGCTGGGCATGGTGCGCGATCTGATGGCGGTGCTGCTGGCCTGGCAGAACGACGCCAGGGTGCTGGCCGTCGCCATTCGGGGCAGCAACAAGGAAGGGCCCTTTGGCGCCTTCTGTGCGGGCGGTGACATCCGCTTCCTGCACCAGGCGGGCAGCACGGGCAACCCGGAAATCGAGGACTTCTTCACCGAGGAATATGCCCTCAACCACCTGATCCACAACTACAACAAGCCCTACATCGCGTTCATGGACGGCATCGTCATGGGCGGCGGCATGGGCATCAGCCAGGGCGCTGCCCTGCGCGTGGTGACCGAGCGCACCAAAATGGCCATGCCCGAGACGGCCATCGGCCTTTTTCCCGACGTGGGCGGCGGCTATTTTCTGTCGCGCTGCCCCGGCCATGTGGGCGAGTGGCTGGCTCTGACCGGTGACACCATCGGTGCCGGCGACGCCATCGCCTTCGGTCTGGCCGATGGCTGCCTGCCGCTGGACGCGCAGGCTCCGGTCTGGGATGCCCTGAGCACGCAAAGCTTTGCCGACGGTGCCGCAGTCAAAGCGTTTGTAGCTTCAAAAATGATAGCTGCTGACGCTTTATTGACAGGCGCTAGAAGCCAAATTGACCAATATTTTTCGCTGACAGATGTTCGCACCATCGTCACAGCCCTCGAATCCTCCGACACCGAATGGGCGCGCAGCACGGCCGCCACGCTGCGCAAGCGTTCGCCGCTGATGCTGCATGTGGTGCTGGAGCAGATCCGCCGCGCGCGCGGCATGGACCTGGCCGACGACCTGCGCATGGAGCGCGACATGGTGCGCCACTGCTTCTTCCTGCGTCCCGGTCAAAGTGAGACAGTGGAAGGTATCCGTGCCCTCGCCGTGGACAAGGACCATAGCCCCGCCTGGCGCCCCGCACGCATTGAGGACGTGACGCCCGAGATGGTGGCGGGGTTCTTTGTGAGTCCGTGGCCCGTGCACGCCCACCCCCTGGCCCATCTGCGTTGATCAACGGGCGCGGTGCCCTCCAAGGGCAACCCTTTGCGCTGCAGCACGTGAAAAGGGTGCTTCCCCCCCTGTCGGCAGCGCTTGACTTGGGCGCTGCTCACGCAAGACCCACTGTGCAACGCCCGCACCGCCCCGCGGGGGGTAGCCGTTTGCCCGCGCAGCAGGGCTTTGCGAGCGAAAGGGTAGGGCGCGCAGCGGCTCAGGTGGAAGAGCTCACCGGTGCCGGCTTTTCATCACGCGCTCGACCTCGCGCTTGCCCTCGCGGTCTTTGATGGTGTCGCGCTTGTCGTGCTCGGCCTTGCCCTTGGCCAGGGCGATTTCGCATTTCACGAAACCGTTCTTCCAGTGCAGATTGAGCGGCACCAGGGTGTAGCCCTTTTGCTCGACTTTGCCGATCAGGCGCTTGATCTCGTCTTTTTTCAGCAGCAGCTTCTTGGTGCGGGCAGCTTCGGGGCTGACGTGCGTGGAGGCAGTCTTGAGCGGGTTGATCTGGCAGCCGATTAGGTACAACTCGCCCTCGCGGATCACCACGTAGCCATCGGTCAGTTGCACCTTGCCTTCGCGCAACGCCTTGACTTCCCAGCCTTGCAGCACCACGCCCGCCTCGTGGCGTTCTTCGAAGAAATAGTTGTAGGCCGCTTTTTTGTTGTCGGCAATGCGAGAGGAGGTTTCGGGTTTCTTGGCCATCTGGAATCAAGGCGATGTCAGCCGGGAGATTGAAGCTCTCCCTACAATTGCAGCCATCGCGCAGCAGCCATTCTAGTTTCGTCTTGCCCTTCGGGCCGTTCTCCAAGCCCCTTGCCGGCGCACAGCCTCTTTGCATGAAAACCGTCAACAAGTCCGTACTGATCTGGTACAGCCCCGAAGAAATGTTTGATCTGGTCACGGGGGTGGCCCAGTATCCCCAGTTTTTGCCCTGGTGCGACCGTGCCCAGGTGCTGGAGCAGGATGGCGAGGGCATGCTGGCAGAGATCGGCATTTCGCTCAGCGGTATCCGCCAGACCTTCGTCACGCGCAACCGCCACGAGCCCGGGCGCCGCGTGCAGATGCAACTGGTCAAAGGGCCGTTTTCACGGCTTGATGGCGACTGGCACTTTCATCGCGTGGGCGATGGCAGCCAGCGTGCCTCGCGTGTAGAGCTGCAACTGAACTATGGGTTTGACAGCGCCCCGTTGGCCAGGCTGGTCGGGCCCGTGTTTGACCGCATTGCGGCCAGCATGGTGGATGCATTCGTCAAGCGTGCAGAGAGGGTGTATGGTTGAAACGGGGCGTGGCTCATCGGGCATCGACATTACCGTGGTGGTATCAACGGCACCCGGCATGCTGCAGGAATGCCCCCTGCAGTTGCCCGATGGCTCCACGGTGGCCGACGCCTTGCAAGCGATGGCGGAAAACAGCGGAATTCCTCGAGCAGAACAGGTGGTTTGCGGGGTGTGGGGCCGGGTGGTGACGCCTGGTCAGGTGCTGCGCGCCAACGACCGCGTCGAGGTCTACCGCCCGTTGACCGTCGATCCCAAAGTGGCCCGCCGCGAGCGCTTCGCCCGACAGGGCGCACGCACCACGGGATTGTTTGCGAACAGGCGCCCCGGGGGCAAGGCCGGTTATTGAGGTGCTTGCTGCCCGGGTGCCGTCAGCGTTTGCAATCGGCGTCAATGATGGATTGAATGCGCCGCATCTCGGCGGCCCGAGCAGCCTCGTCCATGAAGATGAGCTCGCCCTGGGCATCGGGTTTACGCATGGGTCTGCCCGTCTCGTACAGCACTTTGGCTTCTTTGGCACGGTTGCAGTTCTCCGCGCGTGCGGCCGCCTGTTTGGCTTCTTCAGCCTTCTTTTTGGCGGCCTCGTCTGCTTCGGCCTGGGCTTTTTTCTTTTCCAGCTCCTTGTCCTTGCCGGAACCAGCGGCCGCGCTGGCGGCAGGCCGCGCAGCAGGGGCAGCGTCAGTGTCAGCAGGGGATCCTGCGGCAGGCGCCGTCGGCAAGGCAGGCATGAAACGGGGCTGTTTCAGGATCTTGTTGTCAGGAACGTCCTGGGGCGGCGGGCGGTCGCTGAAGACTTTGCGCCCGTCCTTGTCGATCCACTGCCACTGGGCCGCAGCACCCAGGGAGAGGGTGCAGGCCCATGCCATCAGGAGGAGTTTGTGCGTTTTCATGGTTCAAGTTTAGTCCTGTGTGCGGATTCCGGAACCGATCCGGCGACGGGTACAATCGATTTTTTGGAGCTTTCTCATGCGCCTTCTTGGAAAAGCGCTCACCTTCGACGATGTGTTGCTGGTGCCAGCGTACTCCCAGGTCCTGCCCAAGGACACGTCCCTCGCGACGAAACTCTCCCGCAACATCCAGCTGAACCTGCCGCTGGTGTCCGCCGCCATGGACACCGTGACCGAGGCGCGCCTGGCCATTGCCATTGCCCAGGAGGGCGGCATCGGCATCGTGCACAAGAACCTCACCCCGCAAGAGCAGGCCGCCCATGTGGCCAAGGTCAAGCGGTATGAGTCGGGCGTGCTGCGTGACCCGGTGGTCATCACCCCCGAGCACACGGTGCTGCAGGTGCTGCAACTGTCCGAGCAACTGGGCATTTCGGGCTTCCCAGTGTGCGACGGTGGCAAGGTGGTCGGTATCGTCACGGGCCGCGATCTGCGCTTTGAAACGCGCTACGACGTCAAGGTCCACCAGATCATGACGCCGCGCGAAAAGCTCATCACCGTCAACGAAAAGGAAGGCACCACGCCTGCCGAAGCCAAGGCGCTGCTCAACAAGCACAAGCTCGAGCGCATCCTGGTCATCAACGACGCCTTCGAGCTCAAAGGCCTGATCACGGTGAAAGACATCACCAAGCAGACCAGCTTTCCCAATGCTGCACGCGACGCCTCGGGCCGCCTGCGCGTGGGCGCGGCGGTGGGCGTGGGCGAGGGCACCGAAGAGCGTGTCGAGGCCCTGGTCAAGGCCGGCGTCGATGCCATCGTGGTGGACACCGCGCACGGCCACAGCAAAGGGGTGATCGAGCGCGTGCGCTGGGTCAAGCAGAACTATCCGCAGGTCGACGTGATTGGCGGCAATATCGCCACCGGCGCAGCCGCGCTGGCGCTGGTCGAGGCCGGTGCGGATGCCGTCAAGGTCGGCATTGGCCCCGGCTCCATCTGCACCACCCGCATCGTGGCGGGCGTGGGCGTGCCGCAGATCATGGCCATCGACAACGTGGCCACAGCACTGCGTGGCACCGGCGTGCCCCTGATTGCCGACGGTGGCGTGCGTTACAGCGGTGACATCGCCAAGGCACTGGCCGCAGGCGCCAGCAC
Source organism: Burkholderiaceae bacterium (assembly GCA_024710165.1). Classification (GTDB taxonomy): domain Bacteria; phylum Pseudomonadota; class Gammaproteobacteria; order Burkholderiales; family Burkholderiaceae_C; genus Simplicispira. Next base: position 1,520 of record JANJVG010000165.1, on the reverse strand, counting down.
CATCATGATGGGCGGCATGTTTGCGGGTACCGAAGAGGCTCCCGGCGAAGTCATTTTGTTCCAGGGCCGCAGCTACAAGAGCTACCGCGGCATGGGCTCCATCGGCGCCATGCAGCAGGGCAGTGCCGACCGCTACTTCCAGGAGTCGAGCACCGGCAACCCCAATGCCGACAAACTGGTGCCCGAAGGCATTGAAGGCCGTGTGCCCTACAAGGGCTCGATGGTCTCCATCGTGTACCAGATGGCGGGCGGCGTGCGTGCGGCCATGGGCTATTGCGGCTGCGCCAGCATCGAAGAGATGAACAACAAGGCCGAGTTCGTCGAGATCACCACCGCCGGCATCCGCGAAAGCCATGTGCACGACGTGCAGATCACCAAGGAAGCGCCAAACTACCGCGCCGACTGATTGCCCGATGCTATTGTTTTGATAGCCCCTAGCGCTTTTCCATCAAGCGCTAGGGGCTGATTTCATTCAAAATCGCCATGCAACACCAGAAAATTCTCATTCTCGACTTCGGTTCGCAAGTCACCCAGCTCATCGCCCGCCGCGTGCGCGAGGCCAACGTGTACTGCGAAGTGCACCCCTGCGACGTGACGGACGACTGGGTGCGTGACTACGCGAAGGACGGTTCCCTCAAGGGCGTCATCCTGTCGGGCAGCCACGCCAGCGTGACCGAAGACACCACCGACCGCGCACCGCAGGCCGTGTTCGATCTGGGCCTGCCGGTACTGGGCATCTGCTACGGCATGCAGACCATGGCGCAGCAGCTCGGCGGCAAGGTGGAAACGGGCCACAAGCGCGAGTTCGGCTTTGCGGCCGTGCGCGCACGCGGCCACACCGCGCTGCTCAGGGACATTGCCGACTTCACCACCCCCGAAGGCCACGGCATGCTCAACGTGTGGATGAGCCACGGGGACAAGGTCACCGAGCTGCCTCCAGGCTTCAAGCTCATGGCCAGCACGGACAGCTGCCCCATCGCCGGCATGGCCGACGAGGCGCGCCGCTTCTACGCCGTGCAATTCCACCCCGAAGTCACGCACACTGTGCAAGGCAAGGCACTGCTCGAGCGCTTCGTGCTCGGCATCTGCGGCACCACGCCCGACTGGGTGATGCGCGACCACATTGCCGAGGCGGTGGAGCAGATCCGCCAGCAGGTGGGCGATGAAGAAGTGATTCTGGGCCTGTCGGGCGGCGTGGATTCGTCCGTGGCCGCAGCGCTGATCCACCGTGCCATCGGCGACCAGCTCACCTGTGTGTTTGTGGACCATGGCCTGCTGCGCCTGAACGAGGGCGACATGGTCATGGACATGTTCGTCGGCAAGCTGCACGCCAAGGTCATCCGCGTGGATGCGAGCGACCTCTTCCTGGGCAAGCTGGTGGGTGTCAGCGAGCCCGAGCAAAAGCGCAAGATCATCGGCGGCCTGTTCGTCGATGTGTTCAAGCAGGAAGCCGCCAAGCTCAAGGGCGACGGCGCCAAGGGCGCCAAGTGGCTGGCCCAGGGCACCATCTACCCCGACGT
>JANJVG010000164.1 GCA_024710165.1 Burkholderiaceae bacterium | reverse complement strand
CGGGCAGGTCTTCGCGGCGTTCGCGCAGGGGCGGGATGAAGATCTCGATGACATTGAGCCGGTAGTACAGGTCCTGCCGGAAGCGCCCCGCCTGCACGGCGGCGGCCAGATCGTGGTGTGTGGCGCTGACGATGCGCACATCCACCGTCTCCTCCTGCGTGGAGCCCAGCGGGCGTACGCTGCGTTCCTGGATGGCGCGCAGCAGCTTGGACTGCATGGCCAGAGGCAGGTCGCCGATCTCGTCGAGAAACAGGGTGCCGCCTTGTGCTGCCTGAAAATAGCCCGGCCGGTCCTGCGTGGCGCCGGTGTACGACCCCTTGCGTGCACCGAAAAACTCGGCCTCCAGCAGGTTTTCCGGGATGGCACCGCAGTTCACCGCCACCAGGGGGCCGTGGGCGCGCTGGCTGCTGGCGTGCAGTGCACGGGCCACCAGCTCCTTGCCGGTGCCGGATTCACCGCGGATGAGCACGGGCGCCATGCCGCGCGCCACCTTGGCCACGCGCAGCTTGACGGTGCGGATGGCCTCGGACTCGCCCACCAGACGGTCCAGCGAGGCGCTGCAGGTCTCGCCAGGCTCCAGCGATCCGTTGCGGGCTGATGCCGCGCGTGGGCTGCGGGGGGCGGGTACGCTGTCGCCGCCCTGCACGGCAGACGCCACCACCGAGCGGAATTGCTTCAGGTCCACCGGCTTGGTGAGGTAGTCAAAGGCGCCCGAGCGCAGGGCCTCGACGGCGTTTTCTGCCGAGCCGTAAGCCGTCATCACCACGCAGCGTTCGCGCCGTTGCTGGTCGCGCAGGTCGTGCAGCAGTTCCATGCCAAAACCGTCGGGCAAGCGCATGTCGCTGATCACCACGTCAAAGCGCTTGGCCTGCAGCTGCTGGCGAGCTTCCAGCAGCGTGGCGGCGGTTTCGACACGGTAGCCCTCGCGCAGCAGGGTCAGTTCGTACAGGGTGCGCAGGTCGGGCTCGTCGTCGACCACCAGAATGGATGCTGCAGGGGCGTTCATGGACATATCAAACCACGATGGTGTCAAACAGGGAAGCCGGTTCCTGCAGGCGGCCGGCCTTGCGGAAATTCACGGTGAAGGCATTGCCCGCCACGTCGCCCCGGCGGCAAGGGCGGTGCACGCGCTGGTAGCTGATGGCGGCGCCATGGCGTTCGCACAGCTCACGGCAGATGTACAGGCCCAGACCGCTGGAGCGGCTCTCGGAAGAAAAGAAGGGCTCGAACAGGTGGCGTTCGACCGACTGGTCCATGGGCGCACCGTCGCTCCAGACCTGCAAAAAAGTCTGGCCGGGAGCGTGGATGCGGGTGGTGATCTGCAGCGAATCGGGCTCGCGGCCCATGAAGCGCAGGGCATTGTCGAGCAGGTTGACCAGCACGCGGCGCAGGTGCTCGGCATCGAATTCCACCTGGACCTGTGCGGCGTCCAGCGCCAGCAGACCCTGGCGGCGGGCGGGATCATGTCCGCTCCAGTCGCGCCAGATCTGGTGGACGGCGTCATCCAGGACCAGCGTGGCGGCGGGGGCGTGGCTGATCTGGTGCTGTACGCGGGCGATGTCGAGAATCTCCTCGGCGATGCGGGCCAGGCGGTCGGCGTTCTGCTGCACCATGTGCGTCAGGCGCTTGTGCGTGGGGTCCTGCAGCTCTTCATCGAGCAAGGCATTGGCCTGCATGATGGCCGCCAGCGGGTTGCGGATTTCGTGCGCCACGGCGGCCGACATGCGGCCCATGGCGGCGAGTTTTTCGGTGCGCAGCCGGGCCTGCATTTCGCGCAGGTCGTGCAGGAACATCACGCACAGGCGGAAATCGGGGGCGCCTGCTGCCAGGTGGCGCGGTGCCGTCAGCCAGGTGCGTACATGCAGCCCGATGGGGCTTTGTCCTGCGCCAAGCAGGTTGACATCGGCCACCTGCGGCTGGCCTTGCCGGAATGACAGGCGCGCCAGAGCCGCCATGGCTTGCCATGAGGCAGTCTGGGCCAGGGTGAAGGGCGGCAATGCACCGGGGGTGCAGCCCAGCAGCGTCAGCCCCGCCGGGTTGGCCATGCGCACGGTGAGTTCTTCATCCACCACCAGTACGCCGTCGGTCAGGTTCTGGATCACCAGGGCGCTGACCTGGCTTTGCACGAGGGCCGCCAACTTGCTGCGCTGTGCCACCTGTTGCTCGCGCACCAGCCGGACTGCGAGCTGATGCATCAGGAAAGCGGCAATGAAATAGCCGGTGCCCGCCAGTGCTGCCTGCTGGTAGCGCTGGGCTGTATCGCCATCCACCCCAAAGCGGCCCAGCCACCAGGCCCAGGTCAGCAGCAGCAGGGTGACTGCAGCGGTGGTGCCCAGCGCCAGCGTGAGCGTGCCCAGCACCGAGGCCATCAGGATGGGCAGGCCGAACAGCGGGGTGAAGTTCAGAAGACCGGTGTGCAGCACTTGCAGTGTGGCCATGGCCGCAAGGTCTATGCCGATGGTCGGCAGCCACTGCACCCCCGCATGGGGTGCCGGGGGCGCGTGCCGCGCAGCCACGCGTACCACCACCGTGGCCACCAGATAGGCGAGGCACACCCCGAGGACCACGGGCTCGCCGTTCTGGTTGAGTGCCTGGCCCAGGCCCTGCAGCAGCAGCAATGCCAGGGCCACCATGACGCGACCCGTCAGAAAGCCATGCCACAGGCGCAGAAACGGGGTGTCTTCCATGGCCAGCGGCAGCGAGGCCATACCGCTGCCGGGGGGCAGGAAGTCAGTGTGCATCTTTGCGCTGGTGCTCGGCGCAGCAATAACTGCGCGGCCCGTGGGTCACGCTTTCGGTGCGCGGCAAGTGGACGCCGCAGTGCGCGCAGGCCACCATGTCCTGGGGGGCTGGCACTGCGGGAGGGGGTGTGTGCCGCGGTTTCTCGGCGCGGCGCTGCGCGCGCCACCATGCGTAGCCCAGCACCAGAACGACCAGCAGCACCAGGTATTTCATGCGCTGCGCCCCAGCACCACTTCCAGAGCGAAGCGCGAGCCCACATAGGCCAGCAGCAGCAGCGCAGCACCCGCATAGAGCATGCGCACGGCACTACGCCCGCGCCAGCCAAAGCGCGAGCGGCCCAGCACCAGCGCTGCAAAAGTCAGCCACGACAGCACCGAAAACACAGCCTTGTGGTCCCAGCGCCAGGCGCGGCCGTACAGCGCTTCGCTGAACAGCATGCCAGCGGCCAGTGTGGCCGTCAGCAGCACGAAGCCGGCGGTGACGAAACGGAACGTGAGGCGTTCCAGTGTGAGCAGCGGCATGCCGCTGTGCGGGTCCACCGCCAGGCGGATGCGCCGCTCGGCGCGCGTCATCAGGGCGGCATGCACCACGGCAGCGGCCAGCAATCCGTAGGCCGAAATGCCCAGTGCCAGGTGCAGCGGCAGCCAGGCTGAACTGGACGCCTGCAGCGCCTGCCCCGGAAACACCAGGGCGAGAATCACGGTAACACTGCCCAGCGCTGCCAGCGCCCAGCGGGCTCGCAGCTGGGGGAAGAGCTGGTGTTCGATGGCGTACACCGTGAGCACCAGCCAGGCCGTGACAGACAGCGCCGGCGCAAACCCGAAGCGGGGTGTGGTCTCCAGCATGCTCCAGCCCAGCAGCGCTGCATGCAGCGCCCAGGCCAGCCACAGGGCGGCACGGGCGCCCCGGTCCTGCAGTTGCCGTGCGGCCACGGCCGGAATGGCATAGGCCACGGCGGCCGCAACGGCGAGCAGCAGACTGACGGGGGAGCTACTAGCTAAAATCATGCTGCACAGTTTACCTTTCGCCCAGGGCCAGCGCCCTGGCGCAACCCCCTCCCGCCACAGCCGCGTGCGGGCTACCCGGAATATCTGACATGGCCTCCGCCCTTACCGACAAACTCACGCGCCTCGTCAAGGAGATGCGCGGCCAGGCCCGCATCACCGAATCCAACGTGCAGGACATGCTGCGCGAGGTGCGCATGGCCCTGCTCGAAGCCGACGTGGCCCTGCCCGTGGTGCGCGACTTCATCGCCCGTGTGAAGGAAAAGGCGCTGGGCCAGGAGGTGCTGGGCAGTTTGAAGCCCGGCCAGGCGCTGGTGGGCATCGTCAACAAGGAACTGGCCGCCACCATGGGCGAGGGGGTGAGCGACATCAACCTCGCGGCCCAGCCGCCCGCCGTGATCCTGATGGCCGGCCTGCAGGGCGCGGGCAAGACCACCACCACGGCCAAACTGGCCAAGCACCTGATCGAGAAGCGCAAGAAGAAAGTGCTCACGGTGTCGGGCGACGTGTACCGCCCGGCCGCCATCGAACAGCTCAAGACCGTGACGAAGCAGGCCGGCGCCGAATGGTTCCCGAGCACGCCCGACCAGAAGCCCCACGACATCGCCGTGGCCGCGCTGGACTATGCCAAAAAGCACTACTTTGACGTGCTGCTGGTCGACACCGCCGGTCGCCTGGCCATCGACGAAGTGCTGATGCAGGAAATCAAGGACCTGCACGCCACGCTGAACCCGGTCGAGACCCTGTTCGTGGTCGATGCCATGCAGGGCCAGGACGCCATCAACACGGCCCGCGCCTTCAAGGAGGCGCTGCCGCTGACCGGCATCGTTCTGACCAAGCTCGATGGCGACTCGCGCGGCGGCGCGGCGCTGTCGGTGCGGCAGATCACGGGCGCGCCCATCAAGTTTGCCGGTGTGTCCGAAAAAATCGACGGCCTGGAAGTGTTCGACGCCGAGCGCCACGCGGGCCGCATCCTGGGCATGGGCGACATCGTGGCCCTGGTCGAGCAGGTGGCCGCCGGGGTGGACATGGAGGCCGCGCAGAAGCTCGCCGCCAAGGTCAAGAGCGGTGACGGCTTCGACCTGAGTGACTTCCTCGGCCAGCTCCAGCAGATGAAGCAGATGGGGGGGCTGTCCAGCCTCATGGACAAGCTGCCGTCCCAGCTCACCGCCAAGGCGGGCCAGGTGGACATGGACAAGGCCGAGAAGGACATCAAGCGCAAGGAGGGCATCATCCAGAGCATGACGCCGCTGGAGCGCCGCAAGCCCGAGCTCATCAAGGCCACGCGCAAGAAGCGCATCGCCGCCGGTGCCGG
>JANJVG010000149.1 GCA_024710165.1 Burkholderiaceae bacterium | reverse complement strand
CCCTTCACTGGCCAGCGTACTGCTGCTGGGCGAATCGGGCACCGGCAAAGAGCTGGCCGCCCGCGCCGTGCACGAGGCCAGCCCCCGTGCGGGCCGGCCGCTGGTGGTGGTGGACTGCGCCAGCCTGCCCGAGACGCTGTTTGAGAGCGAACTCTTTGGCCACGAGCGCGGCGCCTTCACGGGCGCGCACACCGCACGCGCCGGGCTGGTGGAGGCCGCGCACGGCGGCACGCTGTTTCTGGACGAAGTGGGCGACATCCCGCTGACCATGCAGGTCAAGCTGCTGCGCCTGCTGGAGAGCGGAACCTACCGCCGCGTGGGCCAGACCGAGCTGCGCCGCGCCGACCTGCGCGTGGTGGCTGCCACGCACCGCGACCTGCGCGCCATGGTGGCGCAGGGGCGCTTTCGGGAAGACCTGTACTACCGTCTGGCCACCTTTCCCATCGTGCTGCCTGCACTGCGCGAACGCCCGCACGACATTGCGCTGCTGGCGCCGTCGCTGCTCGACCGTGTGGCGCCGGGCCGTGGCCTGGCGCTGGCGCCCGCCGCCCTGCACCGGCTGGTGCAGCACCCGTTTCCGGGCAATGTGCGCGAACTGCGCAACGTGCTCGAGCGCGCCGCGCTGCTGACCGATGGCCCCGTGGTCAGTGCACAGACCGTGGAACGTGCCCTGGCGTTTGACTACGCACCCGCCGCCGCAGGCGCCGCGCCGCTGCCCGCCCCGGGCCTGGCGCGGGGAACGGGGCCGGGTGCCGCCGGCCTGCGCCGCATCGAAGAATCTGCCCTGCGCGCCGCCCTGCAGGCCAGCGCCGGAACCCGTCGCCAGCAGGCGCAGGCCCTGGGTGTGAGTCCGCGCACGCTGTATCGGCGCTTGCGTGCGCTGCAGCCGGGGCGCGATCCGGGCGCGTGATCCGGTGCGGTGCGGATGGTCTAGGAGCCTGTCGGGCTTGCGGTCTCGGGCCCGCCTGGCGCTGATGACTGGTCCGCCATCTCCAGCTGCATCATCACCATGCTGACCAGTGTGCTGACGGTGGGGCGCCCGGTTTCGATGACGAAATGCGCGGTCTCGCGGTACAGGTGATCGCGCTGCGCGTAGAGCTCGCGCAGCTTGTCCAGGGGATTGCCGCCCTGCAGCAGGGGGCGCGTCTTGTCGTGCTTGACGCGCTTGTAGATTTCATCGGGCGAGGCGCGCAGGTACAGCACGGTGCCCAGGCGGCGCAAAACCTCCCGGTTCTCGGAGCGCAGCACGGCCCCCCCGCCGGTGGACAGCACCAGGCCGCCGGGCTGCTGCGCCACCTCGGCCAGCACGCGGGCCTCCAGGTCACGAAAACGCGCTTCGCCCTCGGTTTCAAAAAAACTGCGGATGGTGGTGCCGATCACCTGTTCCAGCCGGTGGTCCAGGTCCACGAACGCGACCCCCAGCCGGTGGGCCAACTGCCTGCCGACGGTGGATTTTCCGGAGCCGGGCATGCCGACCAGTGCACAGCGAATCTGCATATACCTTTACCCGTTGCCAGTGGTGTGAATGGGAAGTTTGCTGAAGCAATAAAGCGATCGAAATCGTCGTCAGGCAACGCAGCATGGCCGCGATCCCCGGCATCTTTGTGAAGCGAACTTCCAATTCAGGACACCAGGGCCTTGCCAGTGAGTGCATGCCGCCATGGGCCTGCCGGGAGCGAGAGTGTACGGCGCAGGCTGCAAAGCCCCGGGCACACCGGGCGCAGCGCACGGGTGAAAAAGACATCAAAATGGCATCAAGCCATTGAGCAGAAAGCACGAGTAGCTATTAAATTGAAAGCGTTCTGCCGCCCCTGCAGGCCGTGACGCGGCGCCCCTGTTCTGCAATACGGAACAGGGGCGCGCATCTGGCGTGGCCCTGCCGATGGCAAACGCAAAAAGCCCGCAAATGCCGCCAAAAGTCATCTATGCGACTTCAAGTGCGCCGTGATCATGGGTGTTTACCCTGAAGTTGTTCTGCATTGCGGAATTGGCCTGCCTGCCCTGCGCATCGCCCGCTAAGCTGCATTCGCAATCCCGCTGCCCTCTGCCGGGTACGCCCCCGGGGCGAATGGCAGCGCAGCGGTGCACCCCTCGGTCAACTCACAGGAGCCAGATGATGCAGACACACCCGGACTCGGGGCCCCACGCCCGCAGGGCATGGCCCCCGCAGCATGACAGGCGGACCGCGTGCGCGGCCCCGGCCACTGCGTGGAGGGCCGTGTGATGGAGATGTTTCTGCAGCAAGTCCTCAACGGTCTGACGCTGGGCGGCATTTATGGCCTGGTGGCCCTGGGCCTGACGCTGGTCTACGGCATCCTGCATGTGCCCAACTTTGCCCATGGCGCCTTCTACATGTTCGGCGCCTTCGTGTCCTTTCACCTCATGTCGGCCTGGGGCTGGAATTACTGGATGGCCATGGGGGGGGCCGCCCTGTGCGTGGCCTTGATCGCGGTGCTGGCCGAGCGTCTGGTGTTCCACCCGCTGCGCAACGCCTCGGGCCTGCACCCCATGATCGCGGCCATCGGCGTGCTGCTGTTTCTGGAGGCGGGTGCGCAGGCCATCTGGGGCGCCGACTTCCACCGCATGCAGACGCCTTACAACGGCATCATCGACCTGGCGGGTGTTACGGCGCCGGTGCAGCGCCTGCTGATCATTGGCGCCGCATTTGCGCTGATGGTGGTGCTGCACCTGTTCCTGAAGAAGACGGTGATGGGCTCGACCATCATCGCCATGGCGCAGAACCGCGATGGCGCTTCACTGGTGGGCATTGATGCCAACCGCGTGGCCATGCTCACCTTCGCCATCTCGGGCGTGCTCGCCGCCGTGGCGGCCACGCTGTACGCGCCCATCAACCTCGTGTACCCGGCCATGGGGCACCTGGTGATCACCAAGGCCTTCGTCATCATCATCCTGGGTGGCATGGGCAGCGTGCCGGGTGCCATTGTGGGCGGCCTGATCATCGGCTTTGCCGAGAGCTTTGGCGCCTTCTACATCTCCACCGACTACAAGGACATCATCGCTTTTGTGCTGCTGGTGTTCATCCTGTCGCTGCGCCCGCAGGGCCTGTTCACCAAGGGAGTGCGCTGACCATGGCATATCTTGAAGGTAAGCTGGGCTGGGCCCTGCTGCTGGCCGCAGGCCTGCTGTTTCCGCTGTTCACGGGCAACGACTACCACCTCACGGTGATGGGTACGGCCTACATCTTTGCCATTGCCACCATCGGGCTGAACCTCATCACCGGCTACACCGGGCAGTTCAACCTGGCGCACGCAGGCTTCATGGCCGTGGGGTCCTACACCGTGGGCATTCTCACGGTGGACTACGGCTGGTCGTTCTGGGGCGCCTTTGCGCTCTCGGGCGTGGTCACGGCCTTCCTGGGTTACTTCATCGGCATCCTGTCGCTGCGGCTCAAGGGGCACTACTTCTCGATCTTCACGCTGTGCGTGGGCTACATCATGTTCTTGCTGATCGAGAAGTGGGAGAGCCTGACGCACGGTACCGTGGGCATCATGGGCATCCCGGCGCCCGAGCCGATCGGCGCGATCCGCTTCGACACGCCGCTGGCGCTGTACTACCTGGTGTTCTTCTGGCTGGTGGTGGGCCTGTGGGCCATGCGGCGCATCGTCAACTCGCTGCTGGGCCGCACCTTCATGGCGATTCGCAACAGCGACGAGCTGGCCGAGTCGCTGGGCATCAACCTCATGCGCAACAAGACGCTGGCCTTCATGCTGTCGGTGTTCTACGCCGGCACGGCAGGCGGCCTGTATGCGGGCTATGTACGCTTCATCGGCCCGGGCGTGGCCGGGGTGGAGCACACCTTCGACATGACCATGTACATGATCATCGGCGGCCTGGGTACCCTGCTGGGGCCGCTGCTGGGCGCGCTGGCCATGCCCTGGCTCACGCAGTACCTGCAGTTTCTGCAGGAATACCGTTTCCTCGTCTTCGGGCCCATCCTGGTGCTGCTGGTGATTTTTGTCCCGCACGGCATCGTGGGCACCTATCTGGGCTGGCGCGCGCGCCGCACCGCACAGGGAGGCCAACATGCTCAAGATTGAACACCTGACCAAGCGCTTTGGCGGGCTGGCGGCGGTGAACGACGTCAGCACCACCATCGAGACGGGCAAGATCAACGCCATCATCGGCCCCAACGGTGCGGGCAAGACGACGTTCTTCAACCTCATCAGCGGCGTGCACCGCCCCACCTCGGGCACCATCACGCTCGAAGGGCGTGACGTGACCTCGTTGCGCACCGACCAGGTGGCGCACCTGGGCGTGGCGCGCACCTTTCAGACCACGGCGCTGTTCGACATGGCCTCGGTGCTCGACAACCTCATCGTCGGCCACCGCCTGCGCACGAAATCCGGCCTGCTCGACGTGCTGCGCGGATCCAGCCTGCTGCGCGAGGAAGAGCGCATCTGCCGCGAAAAAGCGCGCGACGCGCTGAACTTCGTCGGACTCTCGCACCTGGAGAACCGCATGGCAGGCGACATCTCGCAGGAGGAGCGCAAGCGCGTGGCCTTTGCGCTGGCCCTGTCCACCGGCCCGCGCCTGCTGCTGCTCGACGAGCCCGCCGGTGGCGTGAATCCCGACGAGACGCAGGGGCTGGCCGACCTTATCCGCAAGATGGTGCAGAGCGGCCTGACCGTGTGCCTGATCGAACACAAGATGAACATGATCATGAGCCTGGCCGACAAGATCCTCGTGCTCAGCTACGGCGAAAAAATCGCCGAGGGAACGCCCGCCGAGATCCAGGCGAACCCGGCCGTGATCGATGCCTACCTGGGGAGCGAGCATGCTGACGCTTGAGAACGTATCGCTGAACTACGGCAGCTTCACGGCCCTCAATGGCGTGAGCCTGCACGCCGACCAGGGCGAGCTGGTGGTGCTGCTGGGTGCCAACGGCGCGGGCAAGAGCTCCATCTTCCTGACCATCAGCGGCATCCACAGGGCGGCGGGCGGCAGCATCCGCTACGGCGACAAAAACCTGGTGGGCATGAAGCCCTCGCAGATTGTTGCCAACGGGGTGGTGCAGTGCCCCGAGGGACGCAAGCTGTTTCCCGGCATGTCGGTGCTGAAAAACCTGATGCTCGGCGCCTACGTGCACCGCAGCGACAGTGCGGGCAACCGCCAGCGGCTCGACGAGGTGCTGGCGCTGTTCCCCATCCTGGACCAGAAGAAGGACGACCCGGCCGGTTCGCTCAGCGGCGGCCAGCAGCAGATGGTGGCCATCGGCCGCGCGCTGATGGGCCGGCCCAAGGTGCTGCTGCTCGACGAGCCCTCGCTGGGCCTGGCGCCGTTGGTCATCAAGCAGACCTTCGAGGTCATCCAGCGCATCAACCAGGCCGGCACCACGGTGCTGCTGGCCGAACAGAACGCGTTTGCCGCGCTGAAGATTGCCCACCGCGCCTA
>JANJVG010000099.1 GCA_024710165.1 Burkholderiaceae bacterium | reverse complement strand
GCACGCATCCGGTCCTGCGCCTTGCGCATTTTGGATGCGGCCACCATTTCCATGGCTTTGGTGATCTTCTTGGTGTTTTCCACCGATTTGATCTTGCCGCGTATTTCCTTGCCTGCTGCCATGATGGCTCCTCGTCCGGTTTAAGCGAACGACTTCTTGAACGCGGCGATGGCTGCGGTCAATTCGGCTTCTGCGTCCTTGTCCATGGCCTTGGCCTGTTCCAGCTTGGCCAGCAAGGCAGCGTGGCTGGTCTTCAGGAACTGGTGCAGGCCGTGTTCGAAGTCGAGAACCTTCTTGACATCGATGTCGTCCATGAAACCCTTGTTCACGGCAAACAGCGTGGACGCCATCAGCGAGATCGGCAGCGGGCTGTACTGGGCCTGCTTGAGCAGTTCGGTCACGCGGGCACCGCGGTCGAGCTGCTTGCGGGTGGCTTCGTCCAGATCGGAAGCGAACTGCGCGAATGCAGCCAGTTCACGGTACTGAGCCAGATCGGTACGGATACCGCCGGACAGATTCTTGATCAGCTTGGTCTGTGCAGCACCACCCACGCGCGACACCGAGATACCGGCGTTGATGGCGGGACGGATGCCGGCGTTGAACAGGCTGGTTTCCAGGAAGATCTGGCCGTCGGTGATCGAGATCACGTTGGTAGGAACGAAGGCGGACACGTCACCAGCCTGGGTTTCGATGATCGGCAGTGCCGTCAGCGAACCCGTCTTGCCCTTGACTTCACCCTTGGTGAAGGCTTCGACGTAGTCGGCATTCACGCGGGCTGCGCGCTCGAGCAGGCGGCTGTGGAGATAGAACACGTCGCCGGGGTAGGCTTCACGGCCTGGAGGACGGCGCAGCAGCAGCGAAACCTGACGGTAGGCCACGGCCTGCTTGGACAGATCGTCATAGACGATCATGGCGTCTTCGCCACGGTCACGGAAGTATTCGCCCATCGTGCAGCCCGAGTAGGCCGACACGTACTGCATGGCCGCCGATTCGGACGCCGAAGCGGCCACGACGATGGTGTAGTCCATTGCACCGGCTTGTTCGAGCGCGCGCACGACGTTCTTGATCGACGAGGCCTTCTGACCGATGGCAACGTAGATACAGGTCACGCCCTGGCCCTTCTGGGCGATGATGGCGTCGATGGCCACAGCCGTCTTGCCGGTCTGACGATCACCAATGATCAGTTCGCGCTGGCCACGGCCGACGGGCACCATGGAGTCAATCGACTTCAGGCCGGTCTGCAGGGGCTGGTCCACCGACTTACGGGCGATCACGCCCGGAGCGACCTTTTCGATCACATCGGTGAGCTTGGCATTGATGGGGCCTTTGCCGTCGATCGGCTGACCCAGAGCATTCACCACACGGCCGATCAGTTCGGGGCCGACAGGCACTTCCAGAATGCGGCCCGTGCACTTGACAGTGTCGCCTTCGGAGATGTGCTCGTACTCGCCCAGAATCACGGAGCCGACGGAGTCACGCTCGAGGTTCAGCGCCAGACCATAGGAAGGCGTGCCGTCCGCGGTGGCGGGGAATTCGAGCATTTCGCCCTGCATCACGTCGGACAGGCCATGGATGCGCACGATACCGTCGGACACGGACACCACGGTGCCCTGGTTGCGGATGTCGCTGCTGGCTGCCAGACCCTCGATGCGGCTCTTGATCAGTTCAGAAATTTCTGCGGGATTGAGTTGCATGACTCTTTCCTTCTTTCTTTGTTTAGCCGAGACCTCAAGCGCGATTACGCAATGAGGGCCGCTTTCATTTGTTCCAGACGGGCCTTGACCGAGGTGTCGAGCACCTCATCGCCCACCACCACGCGAATACCCCCGATCAGCGACTCATCGTGCTGGACGGAGAGATTGAGCTTGCGGCCGAAGCGCTTTTCGAGCGCGGCAGACACTTCCGACAAAGCTGCGGCGTCCATGGGGAACGCACTGTGCACGATGGCGTCCGAGGATCCATTGCGACGATTGACCAGCGCGCGGAACTGCGCAGCCACTTCGGGCAGCGCATTGAGGCGTCCATTGTCAATGACCGTACGCAGGAAGTTCCTGGCGACATCCGGCAAAGCAGCGCGCACCACACCGGTAATGACATCGAACACCTGCTCCGATGTCACCTTGGGGCTGTCCGCCAACTGACGGACCTGCGGGTTGGCGGCAATCACCGCCAATTCGTCCACCCAGGCAGCGGTGCTGCCCAGATCGACACCCGCATTCGCGGCACAGGCCTTGAACAGGGCTTCAGCGTAAGGACGGGCGATGGTGGCGAGTTCAGCCATGTGTGTCCCCTTACAGCTCGGTCTTCAGGCGATTGAGCAGGTCGGCGTGGACACCGGCATTGACTTCCTTGCGGAGAATCTGCTCGGCACCCTTGACGGCCAGCGCTGCCACCTGCTCACGCAGGGCTTCGCGGGCTTGCACCGCCTGCTGCTCGGCTTCGGCACGGGCGGAGGCAACAATCTTGTTGCCTTCTTCAGTGGCCTTGGCCTTGGCTTCTTCGATGATGGCCTGTGCACGGCGGTCGGCATCAGCCAGTCGGGAAGCCGTCTCGTTGCGCGCTTGTGACAATTCCTTCTCGACGCGCTGGTTGGCAGCGGTCAGTTCGGATTTGGCACGGTCGGCGGCAGCGAGGCCATCGGCGATTTTCTGGGCTCGCTCATCCAGAGCCTTCGCGATCGGGGGCCACACGAATTTCATCGTGAACCACACCAGGATCAGGAAGACGATGGCCTGAACGAACAG
>JANJVG010000063.1 GCA_024710165.1 Burkholderiaceae bacterium | reverse complement strand
GCGGTTGGAAATGCTTTTGGAGCCCGGCAGCTGCACCTCGCCTGCGGCGGAGTCCAGCGGGGGCAGGTCGAGAAAGGCCGTGGTGAACATTTATTTGTGGCGGGAGGTGCGCTGCGCGCCCATGCGCCAGTGCGCGCGGGTCTCGCTGGCCAGGGTGAGCATGTCCTCGATGGCCTGGGCATTGCCTTCGCGCATGGCCAGCTCCAGGCGGTGCAGCGTCTGCTGGAACAGGCTGGACTGTGCCAGCAGTTCCTCGCGGTTGGCCAGCAGGATGTCGCGCCAGACTTTCGGGTCGCTGGCGGCGATGCGTGTGAAATCACGAAAGCCCGGCCCGGCCAGCGACAGGAAGGTGTCGGCATGCGGCTGCCCGGTGATGCTGTTGATCAGCGAAAACGCCAACAGGTGCGGTAGGTGGCTGACGGCGGCAAACGCAGCGTCGTGCGATTCGGGCGACATGCTGGTGACGCGACAGCCGAGCGCGGTCCAGACCTCTTCGGCGCGCTGCAGCTGAACCGTGAGCGTGCGCTCGGTGGGGGTCAGGATGACCTGGCGGCCGCTGTAAAGCTCGGCCTCGGCGTGTTCCACCCCCGAGACTTCGCGGCCGGTGATGGGGTGGGCCGGTACGAACGAGCCCACCTTGTCGCGTAACGCGCTTTCGGCGGCCATGACCACGTCGGCCTTGGTGGAGCCCACATCCATGACCAGCATCTGCGGCGTGATGAGGTGCTTGATGGCCTTGAGTGTGGCCTCGGTGGCGGAGACGGGCACAGCGATCAGCACGATGTCGGCGCCAGCCACGGCCAGCAGGGCCGAGGGGGCCTCTACGTCGATCACGCCCAGCTGGCGCGCCCGGTCGGTGGTCGAGGGCGACTTGCTGTAGCCCACCACGCGCTGCACCAGGCCCGCGCGCTTGAGGGCCAGAGCAAACGAGCCGCCCATGAGCCCGCAGCCGATGAGTCCGAGTTGTTCAAACATGGTGAGATTCTGTTGGCGGTCGCGAGGTCAGGGCGGAGCCGGGTTGGGATGCCATCATGACGACACCGGGTAGGTGCCCAGCACCTTGTAGTAGGCGCACAGGCTGCGCAGCTCGGCCAGCGCGGCGGTGACATGGGGTTGGCTGGGATGGC
This sequence comes from Burkholderiaceae bacterium, assembly GCA_024710165.1. Taxonomy (GTDB): domain Bacteria; phylum Pseudomonadota; class Gammaproteobacteria; order Burkholderiales; family Burkholderiaceae_C; genus Simplicispira. Next base: position 1,528 of record JANJVG010000063.1, on the reverse strand, counting down.
CGTCGATGTCGATGTAGAAATAGTATTCCCACTGGCCCGTGCGCGCCGGACGTGACTCGAAGCGCGTCATCGAGACGCCATGCTTTTTCAGCGGCACCAGCAGGTCGTGCACTGCGCCGGGCTGGTTGGGCACCGAAACGATCAGGCTTGTGCAGTCGTGGCCAGAAGGGGGGGGTGTTTCCAGCGTGTGCGGCAGGCAGATGATGGCGAAGCGCGTGCGGTTGTAAGCCTCGTCCTGGATGGCGTGGGCCACGATGTGCAGGCCAAACTGCGTGGCTGCGCGGTCGCTGGCCAGTGCAGCCCAGGCCGGGTTGGTGGCGGCCAGGCGCGCGCCTTCGGCGTTGCTGGAGACCGGGCGGCGCTCGGCATGGGGCAGGTGCTTGGAAAGCCAGGCCTGGCACTGCGCCAGTGCCTGGGGGTGGGCCAGCACGGCCTCGATGCCTTCGAGCGCATTCGTCTGGCGAAGCAGGTTGTGGCGCACCAGCAGGCTCACCTCGCCCACCACATGCGTGGGGGTGTGCAGGAACAGGTCGAGCGAGCGAGTGACCACGCCCTCGACCGAGTTTTCGACCCCCACCACGCCGAACTGGGCGCTGCCCGAGGCCGTGGCGTGGAACACTTCGTCGAAGTTGGCGCAATAGACGATGTCGGCCGCACCGCCGAAGTACTCGATGGCCGCTTGTTCGCAGAAGGTGCCGGCCGGGCCGAGCACGGCCACGCGTTGCGGCGACTCGAGCGCCAGGCAGGCCGACATGATCTCGCGCCAGATGGCCGCCACATGCGCGCCCTTGAGCGGGCCAGGGTTGGCCTTGGTGATTTTTTCGATGACCTGGGCCACGCGGTCGGGGCGGAAAAACGGCGTGCCTTCACGCTTTTTGACCTCGCCAACGCGTTCGGCCACCAGTGCGCGCTGGTTCAGCAGCGTCAGCAGCTGCTGGTCGATGTTGTCGATCTGGACGCGCAGGCTGGCCAGGTCGGGGGATGCTTGGGGTGTGTTCATGAAGGAGAGGGGTCAGGCTCAGGCGTGCAGCTGCTCAAATTCTCGCATGTAGTCCACCAGCGCCTGTACGCCGGACAGCGGCATGGCGTTGTAGATGCTCGCGCGCATGCCGCCCACGGACTTGTGGCCCTTGAGTTGCAGCAGGCCGCGCTGTTTCGCGCCGACCAGAAAAGCGTCGTTGCGCGATTCGTCGCGCAGGAAGAAGGGCACGTTCATGCGCGAGCGGCAGTTTGGCGCCACTTTGTTGATGTAAAGCCGGGATTGGTCGATGGCTTCGTAGAGCAGGTTCGCCTTGGCGATGTTGCGCTGCTCCATGGCGGCGATGCCGCTGGCCGTACCCTCGCGCTGGCGCTTGAGCCACTGGAAGGTCAGGCCGGCGATGTAAATGCCCCAGGTGGGTGGGGTGTTGTACATGGACTGGTTGTCGGCCACGATTTTGTAATCGAAAGCGCTCGGGCAGATGGACAGGGCATGGCCGAGCAGGTCCTCGCGCACCACGACCAGGGTCAGCCCGGCCGGGCCCAGGTT
>JANJVG010000211.1 GCA_024710165.1 Burkholderiaceae bacterium | reverse complement strand
GGCCCAGTCGATGAGCTGCTTGCGCAGTTGCTGCGCCAGGTGCGGCGCGGGGCCGGCCGTTTCCACCTGCCGCTCGAAGCGGATGCGCAGCGGGCGCTTGCTGAGCGCGGCGTATTCCGCCTCGGCCAGCTTGCCGCGCTTCTTCATCTGCGCCAGCACGGTGTTGCGTCGGGCCTGGGCACGCTCGGGGTTCAGCACCGGGTTGTAGTAGGCCGTGCCCTTGAGCATGCCGATGAGCGTGGCGCTCTCCAGCACGTTGAGCTCGTCGGCCGACTTGTCGAAATAGGTGCGCGCCGCCATCTCGATGCCGTAGGCGTTGTAGAGGAAGGGCACCGTGTTCAGGTAGGTCTCCAGGATCTCGTCCTTGGAGTACAGCGCCTCGATCTTCAGCGCCGTGATGGCCTCCTTGAGCTTGCGCGTGAGCGTGGGCGCGCGGCCAATGTCCTCGGGGTACAGGTTGCGCGCCAGCTGCTGCGTGATGGTGGAGCCGCCCTGCTTGTCGCCCCCCAGCGTGTGCACCACCGCCGACGCCGTGCGGCGCCAGTCCAGGCCCCAATGGCCGTAGAAACGGTGGTCCTCGGTGGCGATCAGCGCGTCCACCACCGGCGGGGCAATCTCGGCGAGCGGCACCCACGCGCGGTTCACCCAGCGGTATTCAGCCAGCAGCTTGCCATCCGCCGCCACCAACTGCGCCGGCTGCTCCGTCTTGGCCTTGCGGATGTCGCGGATGCCCGGCGTGAACGGAATCAGCACCAGCACATACAGCAGCAGCGCCAGCCCGGCGGCGATGAACGCCCAGAGCAGGCTGTGCAGCGACAGCAGCTTCTCGGGCCGCTGCAGCACACGCGCAAACACCGGCCGCAGCGCGGCCCAGCGCGTGCGCAGGGAAGCAGGGAAAGACATGGGGTTTGGGGTCAAAAGTGGCTCGAACGCTTGATGGATAAGCGCGAGCAGCTATCAATTTGGTATTTTTGCAGGCGGGATGGGTTGGCTTGCAGACCGCCCACGGAGGGCGAAAGGTGAGCAGTTATACCGCCAATCGTCGGACATTGCGGGTTGGGGTTGTAGCTGCGAAGACTGCCACGGGATGCGAGATTTGCGACTGGTGCACATCCAGGCCGCTATCGGTGTTGGTTACAGTAACGCCATGGCACCTACCATTGTTCGTGACGGCCCATTTCGTCTCTTCTTTTTTTCGCGGGAAGAGATACGCATTCATGTTCATGTTTCACACGCAGACGGTGAAGCCAAGTTCTGGCTGACACCACAGGTGGCTCTGGCCAACCATACTGGTCTTTCCGAGACGCAACTTCGACAAGCGCAAGCCGTTGTGAATGCACACCTGAAGGAGATCCAAGATGCCTGGAACCACCACTTTGGCGGCTGAAGTCACCCATATTTCGAAGCACGGTTTTTGGCTTCTGCTCGCCGACGAGGAACTGCTCGTGCCCTTCGATCAATTCCCCTGGTTCCGAAAGGGGACGATCGAACAGATTTCCGAAGTTCAGTGGCCGAGCCCTGACCATCTTTACTGGCCGATGTTGGACATCGACTTATCGGTGCAATCCATTCGAAACCCATCCTCATTTCCGCTGGTGTCAGTCGCAGCGGACTGAGGGGTTTTGGCGCCGAATTCCGCAATCCGTGCCATTACGTAAACACTTATCGCCATTGGACCCTTTTTGGCGATTGCGATATAGCTTGACATATTCGTACGTTTTTACGTACCATTCACCGTTTCTCTCAAGGAGCGCCCGATGCTCACCCTGACCGCCAGCGAAGCCCGTGCAAACCTTTATCGCCTAATCGATGAGGCTGCCGAGTCCCACCAGCCCATCGTTATTTCCGGCAAGCGCAGCAGCGCGGTGTTGCTGTCTGCGGAAGATTGGAGCGCCATTCAGGAAACCTTGTACTTGCTCGCAGTTCCCGGCATGCGCGAATCCATCAAGGCCGGCATGGCCGAGCCCCTCGCGCAAGCGGCCAAGGAGCTTGACTGGTGACTTGGGCCGTTGTTTTTGCCGAGCACGCGCTCAAAGATACCAAAAAGCTTGCTGCAAGCTGCCTCAAGCCCAAGGCGCAAGAACTGCTTGCCGTGCTCGCCAACGATCCCTTTCAAAACCCGCCACCTTTTGAAAAACTGGTTGGAGACCTCGCAGGCACCTACTCGCGGCGGATCAACATCCAACACCGCATCGTTTACGAAGTGTTCATCCCGGAGAAAACCGTTCGCGTCTTGCGCATGTGGACGCACTATGAGTAGGTCGTCGCCGAAGCCTGACCAAGCCTGATTTCGGCAGTTTTTCTCAGGACAAGTCGTCTTGAATGAACGGGTACGATGAAGAACCCATCTTCAGTCTGGAACTCTATGCGTTGGCATTCTTTGACCTGCTGGCTCATTTTTAGCGCCCTTGCGACATCAACGGCAGCCCAAGTGCACCGCTGTAAGGATGCTTCGGGAAAGACTATCTATTCAGACGCCCCCTGTGCTTCTGGCCATACCGGCACGATGATTGAACGCCAGAAATCACAGGAAGCAATCTATCAAGAGCGTATGCGAGCTGAAGAAGCGAACGAACGCAAGCACCTCCGACGCGAAAGAGAAACGGCCCTGCAACCGACACAGCAGGACGATGGTCGGTTCAAAGATCCACCTCGGCCGGTATCTTCCACTCGCAACTATTCACCGCATGAATGCAACGCTGCAAAACGCGATTTAGAAATCGCATCGGGAGGAATCTACCGAAGCGACGACGAGAAGCGACAGAAGGTATATGCAGCAAAAATGAAAGTTTCCGCAGCATGCGGAACTTCGGAGCCATCAACGGATGGGCTTGCCCCGAGGCCGAAGGCACGGACGCAACCTCCGCCACCATACATCATCACGCACTGCGACTCGGGCTTCTGCTATGACAACATGGGAGGCGTCTACCACAAGACCGGGCCAAACTTCATGACCGGTCCAAATGATCGTACCTGCCATCGTGCAGGAGATATGTGGAACTGCAATTGACGAGACCGGTGACAGCGACGCGCTGATTCATCAAACACTGCACACATCGTTCCTCTCTTGACGAGCATTCAAGGCGCGGCCCCCAACCCCAACTGCTGCAAAAACGGCAGCGTCTTCTCCGCCGCCCGCTGCCCCTCAGCAATAGCCTCTTCGGCGCGGTAGAAGTCCATCAGCCCCAGGTGGGCCAGTTGCGGGGCGATCACCACCTCGGGCGGGTCGCCGGCCATGCGGCTGCGGGTGATGCGCACCTGCATGATGTTGACGCTGGCCAGCACCACTTCCAGCAGCGATGGCGTAGGTATACGCAGGGGGTCGGGCGCGGGCAGCATGGATGCAAAGCCGTCCTGCAGGCGGCTCAGCCAGCCGACGGTTTCCTCGTCGTCTTCCGGCGCCTCGGCGGGCGGCTTGGCCGCGCCGTTGGCGCCGGGCTTGCGCAGGTGGCGGCCCAGGATGTCGGCGTTCAGGTCCACGGCGATCACAATGTCGGCGCCCATGGCGCGCGCCAGCGACACGGGCACGGGGTTGACCAGCCCGCCATCGACCAGCAGGCGGCCTTCGCGCTGGGCCGGGGTGAACAGGCCGGGCAAGGCCATGGAGGCGCGCACGGCGTCGGCGGTGGAGCCGGTGCGCAGCCACACTTCGCTGCCCGAATGCAGGCCCGTGGCCACGGCGGCGAAGGGGATGTCCAGCGCCTCGATGGGGCGGTCGGAGAAGCGGGTACGGAAGAAATCGATCACCCGCTCGCCCTTGAGCATGCCGCCCGCCAGCTTGAAATCCATGAACGAAAACACGGTGCGCCCGGTCAGGCCGCGCGCCCAGTGCTCGAAGCGGTCCAGCTCGCCCAGCGCGTAGGCCGCGCCCACCACGGCGCCAATCGAGGCGCCGCACACCAGGTCGGGCTTGATGCCCGCCTGCTGTAGCGCGCGGATCACGCCGATGTGCGCCCAGCCGCGCGCCGAGCCGCTGCCCAGCGCCAGGCCGATGACAGGTTTGCGGTTCATGGTTGCGACTCCGTGGGTGCCGGTGAGGCCAGCAGGGCCAGCATGCCGGCTTCGTCGAGCACGGGCACGCCCAGTTCCTGGGCCTTGGCGAGCTTGCTGCCCGCCTCCTCGCCCGCCACGACGTAGTGCGTTTTCTTGCTCACCGAGCCGGCCACCTTGGCGCCGGCGGCCTCCAGCAGGTCCTTGGCGGCGTCGCGGCTGAGCGTGGGGAGCGTGCCGGTGAGCACCACCGTCTTGCCCGCCAGCGGCAGCGTGGCGCGCTCGGCCGGGGCGCCCTCTTCCCAGGCAACGCCGCAGGCGCGCAGTTGCTCGACCACCTCGCGGTTGTGCGGCTGGGCGAAGAAGGTGTGGATGGCCTCGGCCACCACGGGGCCGACGTCGTTGACTTGCAAAAGCTGGTCCACCGTGGCGTCCATGATGGCGTCCAGGCTGCCGAAGTGCCGCGCCAGGTCCTTGGCCGTGGCCTCGCCCACCTGGCGGATGCCCAGGGCGAACAGAAAGCGCGGCAGCGTGGTGCGCTTGGACTTTTCCAGCGCGGCCAGCACGTTCTGCGCCGATTTTTCGGCCATGCGGTCGAGCGCGATGAGCGCCGTGAGGCCCATGCGGTACAGGTCGGGCAGCGTGCGGATCACGCCCTGGTCCACGAGCTGGTCCACCAGCTTGTCGCCCAGGCCCTCGATGTCCATGGCGCGGCGCGCGGCGAAGTGCAGCAGGGCCTCCTTGCGCTGCGCGGGGCAGAACAGGCCGCCGGTGCAGCGGTGGTTAGCCTCGCCTTGCTCGCGCACCACGGCGCTGCTGCACACCGGGCATTGCGCGGGCATGCGGAAGTTGGGCACGTAGCCGCCGCGCTGGCCGGGCACCACGCCCACCACCTCGGGGATCACGTCGCCCGCGCGGCGCACGATGACCGTGTCGCCCACACGCACGCCCTTCTTGCGGATCTCGAACAGGTTGTGCAGCGTGGCGTTAGTGACGGTGACGCCGCCCACAAACACCGGCGCCAGCCGCGCCACGGGCGTGATCTTGCCGGTGCGGCCCACCTGCACGTCGATGGCTTCGATGCGCGTGGCCATTTCCTGCGCCGGGTATTTGTGCGCCACGGCCCAGCGCGGCTCGCGCGTCTTGAAGCCCAACTGGCGCTGGAGCTGCAGGCTGTTGACCTTGTAGACCACGCCATCGATGTCGTAGGGCAGCGCGTCGCGGCTGGCGCCGACCTGCTGGTGAAACGCTACCAATTCAGAAGCACCCAGCGCAGTCTGCACCTGCTCTGCGACCGGAAAACCCCATGATTTCAGCGTCTGCAGCAGTTCAAAGTGCGTGGCAAACGCGGGGCCGCCATCCGATTCGGGCGTGACAGCGCCCAGGCCATAGGCAAAGAAGCGCAGCGGCCGCTGGGCGGCAATGCCGGAGTCAAGCTGGCGCACGGCACCGGCGGCGGCGTTGCGCGGGTTCACAAAAGTTTTGCCGCCCTGCGCGCGCTGGCGTTCGTTGAGCGCGTCAAAGTCGGCGCGGGGCATGTAGACCTCGCCGCGCACTTCCAGTAGGGGGGGCACGTCGGCCGGTAGCAGCAGCGGAATCTGGCGGATGGTGCGGATGTTGTGCGTGACGTCCTCGCCCACCTCGCCGTCGCCGCGCGTGGCGGCCTGCACCAGCTTGCCGTGTTCATAGCGCAGGCTCATGGCCAGGCCGTCGAACTTGGGCTCGGCCACGTATTCGACCAGCGGGTCGCCCTCTTTCAGCCCCAGCTCGCGGCGCACGCGCGCGTCGAAGGCCTGGGCGCCGCTGGCCTCGGTGTCGGTCTCGGTGTGGATGCTGAGCATGGGCACCGCGTGGCGCACGGCGGCCAGGCCGTCCATCACCGCGCCAATTACGCGCTGGGTGGGCGAATCGGGGGTGACCAGTTCAGGGTGCTCAGCCTCCAGGGCCTGCAGTTCGCGGAAGGCGCGGTCGTACTCGGCGTCGGGCACGCTGGGGGCGTCTTGCACGTAGTACTCGTGCGCCCAGGCGTTGAGTTGCTTGCGAAGTGCTATTAATTTTATAGCTGCTTGCGCACGTCCATCAGGCGCTGGAGGCGGAAAAAGCTCCAAGTTTTCAGTCATGGGCGAAGCGGCCCCTTAACTGAACAAGCGGCGGGCCTGCAAGGACCCGGCCGCAAGGTCGCGGCTATCGAGCATGTCGTAGAGCTGCTCCAGATCGGCCGCAATCGGGTCCATGGCCATGGCGGGCAGCGGGGTGCCGTTCTGGTCGCACAGCACACCGTCCATGGCCTGGCACAGCACCGATGCCACTTCCCGCAGGCGGGCAAAGGGTTGCTCGGTGCGATGCACCTGGGCCACGTCCAGGCTCAGCGAGAGCTCGCGGATGGCCGACTGCTCGGGGTCGTCCGACAGTGCGGCCTGGGTGTCGAAGCCCAGCACCAGCACGGGCGGGCGGCCCGGTGCCGACGAGGGCAGCACCATGCGCCCCGGAATGGCGCCCGGCACAAACCCTGCGCGCGCGGCGTTCTGCTGCAGGTAGCCGGGGCTCCAGGCGGCTTGGCGCGCGCGCAGCAAAAAGGCCAGTTGCGCGTCGTGCTCGCTGGCAAACTGGTCGAGTTCACGGGCGCGGGCCACTTCCTGCAGCATGTCGGGGAACTCGGCCACCGCGTTGATGCCATCGGCAAACGCCTGCGCCTTGATGACGAACTCGGAAAACTCGATTTCATTGAGCGCCCCCATGCGATTGGCCAGTTGTACCCCCGCCTGGAAGGAAGGGTAGCGCTGGCCTGGGGCCGGGGTTTCCCATTGTTGTTGCGCTTCGTTGAAGCCTTCCACCGCAAACGGTTTGCTGCCCGCCCGGCGCGTGGACGGCAGCGCCGCCAGCGCGGCATCGCCGGAGATCGGCTGCTCGGGCACGATGGGGGCAATGGCGTCGATCAGGGGATCGAGCACGGCCCAGCGGTCATGGGTTGCAGAGTGCGGCGCCGGCAGCACCAGCGCATCGTCCAGGTCCACGCTATGGATGGCCGGGTCCGGCCCCCGGTCAAGCCCTTGCACCGTGCTGGCAGGAAGGCCGGAAATATCATCGTCCAGCGCGGGCTCGTGGCGCTGCGCTGCGTCCGGCTTGCGTTCGCCCTCGGGCGGCAGCGCCTTGCGGGGGGTGTTGCGGTGCGTGGTCCAGGCGTTGTAGGCGACGATCAGGGCCAGCAACACGGCGCCAATGACGGCCAGGCTGATTTGCAGGGTGCTCATGGTGCGAAATAGGTAGGGATATCAGTTTCTCATGGAGCGCTACATCACCCACGACGCGCGAAACTGGCGCGGCCCAGGCCAGCGCCAACCGCGCAAGGGCTGCCAACATGTCCATATCCGGGCGCTGGGGGCGTCCCCCTTCCGCATCGCGCAGCGCTGCCAGAGAAGGGGGAAGGCGCGCAGCGCCATAGGGGGTTGTGCTTCATGCATCGGCCATGGACAAGGCGGACTCCATGTCCACCGCCACGATGCGCGAGACGCCCTGCTCCTGCATGGTCACGCCGATCAGTTGCTCGGCCATTTCCATGGCGATCTTGTTGTGGCTGATGAACAGGAACTGGGTGCCCTGCTTGCTCATGCTGGT
>JANJVG010000163.1 GCA_024710165.1 Burkholderiaceae bacterium | reverse complement strand
GTTGCCCATGGAGGAGACGTTGACATCAATCATCTGGCCGGGCTGTGCAAACGCGGGGAGTTGCGCCGTGACGATGACGGCGGCCACGTTCTTGAGCTGCAACTGCCCTGCTGCGCTGGGGGGCAGGCTGATGCCCATGTTCTGCAGGTAATTCTGCATGGCCTGCGTGGTGTAGGGCATCTGCGTGGTCTGGTCGCCGGTGCCGTCCAGTCCCACCACCAGCCCGTAGCCGGTCAGCTGGTTGCTGCGAACGCCCTGGACGGCCGCCACTTCCTTGACGCGCAGGGCGTGTGCGGGCCAGGCCACGGACAGCATCGCCATGACCAGCACGGGCCACAGGATGCGCACGGAGCGTGCAAGAAGGGAGTGGGACGAGGCTTTCATGGCCTCCATTGTGGGAGGCGCACGCAAAAACTAAAACCCGAAAAGCAGCCGGTTCACCCTTTTATTGTCCGCAGCGGCGAAGGAAGGCGGGTCGGGGTGGGAATAGCCAGGAAAAATGAACAAAAACGCCGTAAAGCGCCATTCAATAAGCGCTATAAGCTATTGTTTTGAGAGTGAGTGAGCCGCCCTGGCAGGCGTTTTGCTGCCCGCCTTGCACGGCATGGCTGCCGCCAGCACTCCCCTTTCCCGCATGCTGCGCGATCGGAAAGGGGGCGTCTCAGAACGGCAGGAAAGTCAGGAAGAACCGGGCCAGCCAGCCCATGACCTGTGCCTCGTTCTGGGCACCGCGGCCACGCGACTCGACACGCACGTTGGCCACCTGGGTGGAGTTGACAATGCTGCCGGGCTGCAGGGTCCGGGGATCTACCGTGCCAGAGAAGCGCAGCACGTCCACGTTCTGGTTCACGCCGATCTGCTTTTCGCCAGCCACCACGAGGTGGCCGTTGGGCAGGATGTCGATCACGGTGGCCGTGATGGAGCCGGCAAAAGTGTTGGCGCTTTCGGTGCCGCCCTTGCCTGCGAAGGTGTTGCCCGAATTGGCGCCCAGCGCGGTCTTGTCGGTGAAGGTCTTGCTGACGAACGGCAGTGCACTGATGCCTGCGGAGATTTCCGCGTTGCGGTCCACCGTGGACGAAGATTTCTGGCTCGCCGTCACGTTCTCCACGATCTGGATGGTGACGGTGTCGCCGACCATGCGAGCACGGCGGTCCTCGAAGGCGGGGCGGTAGCTGGCCTGCTGGAACAGGCTGCCGGTGACGGGCGGAGCAACCCGGGGGGCGGCCGTCAGTGCAGGGGGGGTGGTGGGAAGAATGTCCACCGGCGGTGCCGGTGAAAGGCTGGCGCAGCCTGGCAGCAGCAGTGCGGAAACGAGCGCCATGCCGCCGCAACGCAGCGACCGGAGGGATGTGAGGAAATGTGCCATGGTGCTTTGCCTTGTTTTCAGGTGCCGGGTTCAAAGCTGGCTCAGTTTGGCCAGCATCTGATCGGAGGTCTGGATCGCCTTGGAATTCATCTCGTAGGCGCGCTGGGCCTGGATCATGGTCACCAGCTCCTCCACGGCACTGACGTTCGAATTTTCAAGGTAGCCGTGCATGACGCTTCCAATGCCGTTGGTCCCCGGGGTCCCTGCCGTGGGCTGCCCGGAAGCCACCGTTTCGGTAAAAAGGTTTTGACCGCGAGGTTCCAAGCCAGCCGGATTGGGAAAGGTTGTCACGGAAATGGTGCCCACCACGGTGGGGGCCGTGGCGGGCGGCACGACAACCGACACCTCTCCTTGCGCGCTGATCGTCACCGAGCTGGTGCCGTTCGGGATCGTGATTCCCCCATCCACGGGATAGCCGTTGTTGGTGACGATTTGCCCGTTCAATACTTTGAAAGATCCATCGCGGGTGTACCCCGTGGTTCCGTCTGGCATGGTGACGGAAAAAAAGCCTTTGCCGTCGATGGCTACGTCATAGGTGCCCGTGCTGGCTTGCCGTCCGCCATCAGCGAAATTGCGGCTTGTAGCTGCCGTGCGCACGCCGAGACCCAGCTGGAGGCCTGTGGGAAGCTGATTTTGTTCCGTGGACTGTGCACCGACCTGACGCAAATTCTGGTACATGAGGTCCTGAAACTGTGCGCTGACTTTTTTGTAGCCGGTCGTGGATACGTTGGCCAGGTTGTGCGAAATCACGTCCAGGTTGGTTTGCTGGGCCTCCATGCCTGTCTTGGCGATCCAGAGCGAATTCATCATGGCAGTTTCTCCTGTGGTGCGGCGCTTCAGCCGTTCATGCCCAGCAACTGGCTGGCGGTCTTGTCGTTGGTTTCGGCGGTCTGCAGCAGGCGCATCTGCTGCTCGAACTGGCGCGAGGCGGCGATCATGCCGACCATGCTCTCGACCGCATTCACATTCGAACCCTCGATGGCGCCGGTCAGCATGCGGGCGTTGGCGTCGTTGGGGATCGGGTCACCCGAGGTGGCGCGAAACAGGCCGTCGTCGCCGCGCTTGAGCGGGTCTTCCAGGGTGGGCGTGGCCAGCTTGATGCGCCCCACGGCGGCCGCGGGCTGGCCTGCCGATTTGGCCGTGATGGTGCCGTCCGAACCCAGCGTGACCTGAGCGCCCGGCGGAATGTCGATGGGTGCGCCACCGTCCGACAGCACGGGCAGGCCGGTGGACGTGAGCAGCTGGCCCGTGGCCGACACCTCAAAACCGCCGTTGCGGGTGTAAGCCTCGGTGCCGTCCAGCCCCTGCACGGCAAACCAGGCGTTGCCCATGGCCATGGCATCGAGGTCGCGCCCCGTGCGCTGCACCGGGCCGGGCGTTTCGCGGTGGCCGGAGGTGGCCTCCAGTGCAAACACCCGTGTGGTCGAACCTTCTCCCTGAACAGGCACTGAGCGGAACGTGGACATCTCGGCGCGGAAGCCGTGGGTCGACACGTTGGCCAGGTTGTTGGACAGCACCGCCTGCCGGTGCGCGGCAGCGTTGGCGCCGGTCATGGAGGTGTAGATGATGCGGTCCATGGCGTTTCCGTGCGTTCAGGGTGGAGAAGGATCAGCGCAGGTTGACCAGGGTCGACATCACCTGGTCCTGCGTCTTGATGGTCTGGGCGTTGGCCTGGTAGGCGCGCTGGGCGGTCATCATGTTGACCAGTTCGGCCGTCAGGTCCACGTTGGAGTCTTCGAGTGCCCCGGCGCGCAAGGACCCAAAGTTGCCGTCGCCCGGCTTGCCCATGACGGCCGGGCCGGAGTCGTTCGACTCCACCCAGTTGTTGCCACCCACGGCCAGCAGGCCCTGCGGGTTGCGGAAATTGGCCAGCGCCACCTGCGCCTCGGCCCGCGTCACGCCATTGGAGTAGCTGGCCATGACCATGCCGTCGTTGGAGATGTTGATGCTCGTGAGGTCGCCGGAGGCGTAGCCATTTTGCGTGAGGTCGGCCACGGCGAATTTGCTGCCGAACTGGGTGACGTCCTTCAAGTTCAATAACACGTTGAAGGGCTTTGGCGGGTTGTTGGGATTGGCCTTGCTGGGGTCGACTGAAAGGTTCATGTCGAACGCGAAGGTGGGATCATCGGTTGCCGTGCCAGGTGCGTCCAGCGTCAGCGTGGCGGACGCCACCGTTGGTGGCGTGGTGGCTGGAGTGACGAAGGTGTATGCCCAACTGCCCGTTACATCCGCCTTCTTCATTTTCCCATCAGCGCCCTTGAAAAATGTTTCGAATTCGGTGGGTGACTTGTTGCCGTCTACGGCAGAGTTTTTCTTCGTTCGGGTCATTCCCGAGATGTTCCCGTTTCCATCCATCTGGATTTTTCCCACAATTCTTGCGACTACTGGAGGAACTGCTTTCGGGTCGTCGAGTTTGTCGTATACATCCCACTGGTTGGAGTCGGATTTTTGGAAATACACGTTCACGGGCAAAGGCACGCCTTGCGTGTCGTAAACGTTGATGGATGTGCCATAGGTGGAACGATCTGCGGGCGCAACGGCTGCAACGGCTGGCGGGCCCGCTTTGTCAGGGTTGCCGGTGGCGCGTGCGTCCAGGTTGAGTGTGGCCTTGATCGATTCGGTTTGCTTGGCCTGGATGGGGGCTCCCGTCGGGAAGCTCAGGGGCTGCGCCTCGGAAGTGCTGAGGCCTGTGGCGGGGTCCACCTTGAATCCCATCACCTGGGCACCGCCGTTGGTCACCAGGTCGCCCGTTTTGTCCAGCTTGAAGTTGCCGGCGCGGGTGTATGCGGACGAGCCATCGGCCTGCTGCACCTTGAAAAAGCCGTTGCCGTTGATCGCCACATCCAGGTTGTTGCCCGTCACGGTGACGTTACCCTGTGAAAACTGCTGTGACACAGCGGCAACCTCCACGCCGATGCCGTAGTTGTTGCCGCCGCCCGCGCCCATGGAGGCGGCGACCATCTCGGCGAACTCGGCGCGGGACGCCTTGAAACCGGTGGTGTTGGCGTTGGCGATGTTGTGGCCAATGACGTCCAGGTTCTTGCTGGAAGCGTTCAGGCCCGAGAGACCGTGTTGGAAAGCCATGGTGCGTGCTCCTGAGAAAAATCGAAATTACAGAATGGCCTTGATGCCGGATTGGGTGGTCATGCCACCGCGTGACAGTTGCATTTGCAGGCTTCCGTTGTCCATGCTGACGGCAACGATGTTGTCGACGGACAGCGCCGTCGATCCCACCGCGGCTTCACCATTGGCGGCCAACACCTTGAAGCGCAGCGCGCTGTCGCCCTGGTACTGGGAGGCGTTCCAAGCAAAGTTGTAGCGGCCGGCAGGCAGGGCGCCCATATCGACCGTGCCCACCTCTTTGCCGGTGGGGTCAAGCACCTGCACTTTCACACTGGCGGCAGAGCCCGCCAGGTCGAAGGCACCGGTGGCCTGGTGGGTTTCGCTGTCCAGCGCCAGGCTGTTGCCTTCCACCAGCACCTGGCGGCCTACCATGGCGCTGCCCTGCATCAGTTGTTGCGCGGCGAACTGGCCGGCGAGTCCCTTGACGGTTTCATTGAGCTGCTGGATGCCAGTGACGGTGTTGATCTGTGCGATCTGCGAAGTCATCTGTGCGTTGTCCAGCGGGTTCATCGGGTCCTGGTTGTTGAGCTGGGCGACCAGCAGCTTCAGGAACCGGTCCTGGGCCGCAGCCGGATCGGTGGCCGAATCCGTTTTGGCACTGGCGCTGGTGCCGCCTGTGGCCGTGGAGGAGGTGACGCTGGAAATCATGGTGTTGTCCTGTGGTTACTGGCCCATCTGCAGGGTCTTGAGCAGCAGCGTCTTGGCCGTGTTCATCACCTCGATGTTGTTCTGGTACGAGCGCGAGGCCGAGATCATGTTGACCATCTCTTCCACCGCGTTCACGTTCGAGTGCGTCACATAGCCCTGCTCGTCGGCTGAGGGGTGGCTGGGGTCGTGCACACGGCGTCCGGGCACGTCGCTTTCCTTGATGGCGCTCACACGTACGCCGGCGGCGTGGGCCGGGCCCATCTGCTCCGTCTGGAACACCACCTGGCGTGCCTTGTAGGCCTGGCCGTCGGGGCCGGCCACGGCATCCACGTTGGCCAGGTTGCTGGCCACCGTGTTCAGGCGCTGCGACTGGGCGCTGACCGCGCTTCCCGAGACGTTGAAAATGGAAAACATCGACATGGCAATGCTCGCTTTGAAGGGTGCTTACTGGCCCTGGATGGCGCTCAGCATGGTTTTGGCGTTTCCGTTGATGAAGCGCAGCGTGGCTTCGTAGCGCACGGTGTTGTCCACAAAATTGGCGCGTTCGCGGTCCAGATCCACGGTGTTGTTGTCCATCGAGGGTTGCGTCTGGACGGTGTAACCCAGCTTGCCCGGGTGGCTGCTGCTCGGCAGCGTGGTCGAAAGGGACAGGTGCCGCTGGTTTGCCGCGCTGCCGGATACGCCCCCGCTGCCCTGGGCTGCCAGGCGTTCGCCCGAGCTGGCGCCCGTGGCTGCGCGCAGCGCCTGGGTGAAGTTGATGTCACGGCCCACATAGCCCGGCGTGTCGGCGTTGGCGATGTTGCTGGCGATGGTGCGCTGGCGTTCCGCGCGCAGCACCAGGGCGCTGCCGTGAAAATCCAGTCGGTTGGTCATCTTGTCAAGCATCGTTTGCCTCACGCGGTGGGTTGCAGGAGGCCAGAGGGCCCGGTTGGGCTTCTGGCGTGGCTCGATTATCAAAACGCTCCGGATTTTCTAAAGGGCGAAGAACGCAGGAAATCCTGGGCAGTTCGGTGCATCGGGCGGGGTCTGGCTGCCTATAGTTCAAGCATCCGGATTTCCCGCATGGGTCTGGTCTGGGGTGGCGCCAGGGGTGCTGTCCACAGCCAGCGCTGCACAGGCGCCACAGGGCCATCGGGGGCGGGTGGCCTGATGAGCGCATGCAGGCTGTGCTTTTTGCTTTGGGAGTCTTGCCATGCACACCAACCGTTTTTTTTGTTTCCTGGGCCTGCCGCGGATGGCGAAAAAGGCCGGCGCAGCCGCCCTGCTGCTGGGCGCCGCGTGCGCCGTGCAGGCCCAGGCCGACTGGGGGCAGTACACCCAGCAGTGGATTGACGAGGCCGTGCAGCGCAACATGCCCACGCAGTCGCCCTTGCGCATGGAAGTGGTCGTGGGCCAGCTCGACGGGCGCCTGCGCCTGTCGCCCTGCGCGCGCGTCGAACCCTACCTGCCGGCAGGGGCCCGCCTGTGGGGGCGCACCCGCCTGGGGCTGCGCTGCCTGGAAGGGCCCACCCGCTGGAGTGTGTTCCTGCCGGTCACGGTCAAGGCGTTCGGGCCGGCCTGGGTGCTCACGGGCGATGTCCGCTCGGGCGCCGCACTCTCCGAGGCCGACGCCACCGAAATGGAAGTGGACTGGGCGGCCGAAAACGCCGCCATCGTGGCCGATCCGTCGCAGTGGGTGGGGCAGGTGGCTGCGCGGCCCCTGAAGGCGGGGCAGGCGCTGCGCCAGTCCATGCTGCGCGCGCCGCAGGCATTCCAGGCCGGGGCACAGGTGCGGATCAGTGCCCAGGGCAATGGCTACGCCATCAGTGCCGCCGGCCAGGCCATGACGGCAGGCTCCGTGGGGCAAACTGTACGCATCAAAATGGGCAATGGAAAGATCGTTAGCGGTATTGTTCAGGATGATGGAACAATAAACGCCAATTTGTAGGTTTTATTTGGTGCTTGCCGCTAAAGTCCGGGTTCAATTGGTCGAAAACATTGCTACCTGTCCCCATGTTGCAAGGGGAGGTGGAGAGAGCGATGAAAATTGGACAAAAACCGGAACTGCCTGGCGCAATAGCCCAGTCAGCGCCTGCAAAACAGGCAAAAACAGCTGCTCCAGCGGCTGGCGGGGTGGCTGCGGGCGTGGCATCGGCTGCTGCTGCCGGCGTGCCTGTCACGTTTTCCTCGACAGCGGCGCGTGCACTGGAGCCCACCGGGCGCAATCAGGGCGATTTCGACGCTGGCAAGGTCAAGGCCATTCGTGCCGCCATCGAAAACGGCTCCTTCAAGGTCGATGCAGGCGTTATTGCCGACAAAATGCTGGCCAACACCCAGGAGTTTTTGTCGCGGGCGCGGGGATAGGCCGGGCACACGTCGTGTTGTCTGTGAACGCCCTCTAACTCCATGCTGCCTCAGGCCCTGGAATCGGTAGAGCAGCAATTGGCTGCAGTGGCCGCCGCCATGGTAGCCATGGATGCCGACAAGCTCCAGGTCGCCAGCACGCAACTGAGGCAGGCTGCCGCGCAACTCAGCTACGCCCTCGACGGAGTCAAAATCCAGGCCCTGCCGTCAGACTTGGCAACGCGCCTTCAACAAGTCCATTCCCAGCTGGCCATGCAGCGTGACAACCTCGCGCGGGTCACGGCCCTGGTTGACCGGCAGGTGGCCAGCGTTCTGCCGCCTGCCGATGCCGCCTCCACCTACGGCAAGGCGGTGGGAGCCGCGAGCGCGCAAAGCGCGGCCGCCCGCATTTACCGATCGGCGGGTTGACTGCCTGCAGGCTGATGCGGCCCCGGTGTGGCCAGGCGGCTGTGCATTCCATCCCCGGTAGCGCTGACCTGGCAGGTCAGTGGCTGCGCATCTTGGCCCGCAGGCGGGCGATGGACTGGCTGTGCAGCTGGCACACCCGGGATTCGGTCACACCCAGAACGGCTGCAATTTCCTTGAGGTTCATGTCGTGCTCGTAGTACATGCCCATGATGTACTGCTCGCGCTCGGGCAGTGACTGGATGGCGCTGACCAGCGAGGTGCGCAGGCGATGGTCGCGCAGCAGCGCCATGGGGTCCGCGTTGCCATCGGCCACCTCGTGGCGTTCCAGAAAACCTTCGTCGTCATCGCTGCCATTGCGCGACATGTCTTCCAGATAGACCAGCTGGGTGCCTCGCACCTTGCCCAGCAGGCTCTGGTAATCGGCAAGGCTCATGTCGAGCTCCTCGGCAATCTCGGATTCAAGCGGGCTGCGCCCCAGTTTTTGCTCCAGGCGCTGCACGGCTTTTTCGATGTCTTTCTGGCTTTTGCGCGAGCTGCGCGACATCCAGTCGGAGTCGCGCAGCTCGTCGAGCATGGCGCCCCGAATGCGCTGGGTTGCAAAGGTTTCAAATTGCACACCCTGGGCGGCTTCGAAGCGGGTGAGTGCGTCGGTCAGCCCGATCATGCCCACCTGGATCAGGTCATCCAGCTCCACATTGGCCGGCAACTTGGCAATCATGTGGTGCGCCAGACGACGCACCAGCGGTACATACTGGCGAATCATCGCGTCTCGATCAAGCTGGCCCTTGGCTGTATAGGTCACTTCAATGGCTCTGGAAGATGGATGCGGAAGCGCTTGCTTTCAAAGACGATGGTAGCGCAGTTGCTGTGCCCGGCGCACTGATGGTGCACGCGTTTTCCATCAGCTGCAAGGCCAGGCGTTGCAGGTCCTGGGCGCTGTCGGTGCGGATCAAGGTGGTCTTGATGTGCTGCCCCAGGTGGTGTGCAGCACATTCGCGCAGCGACTGCAGGCTGCTTTCGCCCTCGGTATGCGGGCCTGTCTCGCGCGATCGTGTCATGCAGGCCACCGTGCCCGTGAGCCCGGCGTGCAACGCCAGGTGCTTGAGCTGCCGGTAGCTTGCCAGCACGCCGGATTTACCTGGCGTCATGATCAGCAGCGGTGCCGTCATCGTGCCCGCCAGCAGCGGTGATGCCAGGGTGCTGACCGGGGCATACAGAACCACCAGGGCATAGCGCCGGAACAGCGGCTCCAGCGCCTGCAGGGGCTGGAGCAAGTTTTCGGGGTTGCCCGCAAGGCTCTGCAGCCCCAGCAAGGCGGGCAGCACTGCCAGGGCCGAGGCATCCATGTGGCTCCCCGGGCCGATGCTGTTGCTCCAGGGGGCATGGGCCAGCAAATCCTGCAGGCCAGGGCTAGCCTCCGTTTCGCGGGCCGTGCCGTCGAGCACCACCACCGGATACCCCAGCCGCTGCAGATGCAGGCAGATCTGCCAGAGCGTCTCCAGGCCATAGGCATCCGCCTGCGAGCTGGCCACGGCCACCAGCCGCAGTTCGTCCTGGGGGGTGTGGCTATACAGGCTGGCGCCTTGGTGAAAACCTATGTCAAGCATCGATCAGCCCCTTTTCCCGGACATGGTCCGAGGCATGCGAGAAAAAGAAGTTCAGGTCCGAAGCCTTGGGATCAAAGGCCGAACGCACGGGCGAGCGCATCGATGTGCTCACCAGCTTGTGTGCATCGGCCGCTTCCCAGTCTTCGGGAACCCGTTGGCCATTGGTCACGCCACGCAGCACCATCTGGTGGCGAATCAGTGCGTCGATGGCCGGGCCCAGCTTCACGGCTTCGTCGACCTTGGAGAGGATGGCCTGTTGCGAGCCGTCGGTCTTGAAAGCCGTCAGGGTGTCGTCCAGCGTGTCGCCGTGGCAGCTGGCGTTGAGCACCAGCAAACGGTTGACATGCGGCAGGTCGAGCACTTCGAGCATGTCGCGCTTGCGCGGGTCGCGCGGGGCAATGCCCGTGGTGTCGATCAGCACCATTTTCTTGTTGCTGAGCAGGCCCAGCAGATCCTGCAGGGCGGCGCGGTCATGGGCCAGGTGGGCCACGATGCCCAGCATGCGGCCGTAGGTGCGCAACTGGTCGTGCGCGCCCACGCGGTAGGTGTCCAGCGTGATCAGGCCCACATTGCCGGGGCCGTGAATGCGGGCGCACATGGCCGCAAGCTTGGCTGTGGTGGTGGTTTTGCCCACGCCCGTGGAGCCCACCAGCGCATAGATGCCACCTTCTTCGTACAGCGGGCGCTCGCCGGCATCGGTGCGCAGGTTGCGCTCGAGCACCTCCATGAGCCAGCGAACCGATTCGGCCGCATCCATGTCCTCGGGCATGCGCTCCAGAATGGCGCGCGCCAGCGAAGGCGAATAACCGGCGCGGATCATCTTCAGCATCAGGTTCGAATGGATCGGGTTTTGCCGAGCCTGCCCCAGCCACGAAAGGGTGTTGAAGCGGTCTTCAATCAGCTCCTTCATGCTTTGCAGTTCATGCATCAGGCCCTGAGAATCCATGGCCGGTGCCGCAAACGACGGCGCCATCGGTTCGCGCCGCACGGCCTGGCGCACCGGTGCTTCTGGTGCAGCCTGCGCTGGCCGCAGCGGATTGTGGCGCACCACCTGTGCCGGGGCCACGCGCTCGCGCTCGCGCACGGGCTCGGGGTTGCGTTCGGGCAGCGCGGCATCCAGCGGGCTGGTGCCCTGCAGTGCCTCGTGGCGGCGGCGCAGCATGCGCTCGCGCACGTAATCCTGGAACGACAGCGTGCTCATGGCCAGCTGCTCAGTGTCTTCCTTCACCGGGTTGCGCACTTCCAGGGCAGCACGCTCCTGCAAGGGCTTGCGGGATGTGGCGGGCACCGGGGCCGCATCCAGGCGGCGTTCTGCCTGATAGCCCTCGTGGGCCTGATCGAGCGCGCCCAGCGAATCTTCGGCTGTGGCCACCACCTCAACGCCGTTGGCGGTGGGGCGGTTGGACAAAATCAGCGTGCCTTCTCCGAAAGCCATGCGCGCCTTGGCCAGCGCCTCACGGGAGGTGGCAGCGTGGAAGCGTTTGATGTTCATGCCGATGCTCCTTTGAGGATGGGCCCGATGCGGATGGTGTGGGTTTCAGGAATCTCGCTGTGTGCCAGCACCTGGAGCCGGGGCGCCACGCGGCGCACCAGGCGGGAGATGGCGCCACGAATCTGGTCGGGCACCAGCAGGCAGGCGGGCAGGCCCATTTCCTCCTGCTTGAGCGCCACTTCAGCGGCCTTCTGCGTCAGGATGTCGGCCACGCCGGGGTCCAGCGCCGGGCCGGCGGTGTTGCCCAAGGCCTGCACCAGCAGGCGCTCCAGGCCGGGCTCGATGGCAATCACGTTGAGTTCGCGGGTGGGGCCGTAAATCTGCTGCACGATGGCGGGCGAGAGGGCGATGCGCACGCGGCGGGCCAGTTCCACCGGGTCAGAGATGCTGCCGGCAAACTCGGCCAGCGTCTCGATGATGGTGCGGATATCGCGGATGTGCACCGACTCTTCCAGCAGCAGCTGCAGCACTTTCTGGAACGTTGCAATCGAAACCATTTTGGGGACCACTTCTTCAATCAGTTTGGGGGCCAGTTTGGCCACGTGTTCCACCAGTTGCTGGGTCTCTGTCCGGCTGAGCAGCTTGGCGGCTTGCACTTGCATCAAGTGTGACAAATGTGTCGCCATCACGGTTTCCGAATCAACCACGGTAAAACCGGCCATTTGTGCCGCTTCCTTCTGGCGTTCGTCGATCCAGTGCGCGGGCAGGCCAAAAGCCGGGTCGGTGGTGGGGGTGCCGATCAAGGGTGTGGTGATGCCGCCCGGATTGATGGCCAGGTGCATGCCGGGGAAGGCCTCGCCCTCGCCCACCACCACACCGCGCAGTGTGATGCGGTAGCCGCTGGGCTTGAGCTCCAGGTTGTCGCGCACATGCACGGGTGGCGGCAGAAAGCCCACCTCCTGCGCAAACTTGCGGCGCACGCCCTTGATGCGGGTGAGCAGGTCGCCCTGGCGCGACTTGTCCACCAGGGCAATCAGGCGGTAGCCCAGCTCCAGGCCCAGCAAGTCAACCGGCTGCAGGTCGTCCCAGGTGGCTTCACCGTCGCCCGCAGGGGCTGCGGGCGCTTCCGCCGCCGGCGGGGGGGCCTTGGCGCGCTGCATCAGCGACCAGGCCATGTAGCCCAGCAGGCTGCCAATGGCCAGAAACACCACATGCGGCATGCCCGGAATGAGGCCCAGGAAAATCAGGATGCCGGCCGTCACCCCCAGCACGCGCGGCGAGGTGAACAGCTGGTGCACGATCTGGTGCCCCATGTCGGTATCCTTGCCCACGCGCGAGATCACCATGGCAGCCGCCACCGAGATCAGCAACCCCGGAATCTGGGCCACCAGCGCATCACCCACCGCCATGAGGATGTAGGTGTCTGCCGCCTTGGAGGCCGACAACCCGTGCTGCAGCATGCCGATGGCAAAGCCGCCCACGATATTGATCAGCAAAATCAGGATGCCGGCGACCGCATCGCCGCGCACAAATTTGGAGGCACCATCCATCGAGCCGAAAAAATTGGCCTCTTCGCCCACCTCGGCACGGCGACGCTTGGCCTCGGCTTCGTCGATCAGGCCAGCGTTCAGGTCGGCATCCACCGCCATCTGCTTGCCCGGCATGGCATCGAGCGTGAAGCGCGCCGACACCTCGGCAATGCGCTCGGCGCCCTTGGTGATCACGATGAAGTTGATCACCACCAAAATGGCAAACACGATCAGGCCCACGGCAAAGTTGCCGCCAATCAGAAAGTGGCCAAACGCCTCGATCACGGCGCCCGCCGCACCCGGGCCGGTGTGGCCTTCCAGCAGCACCACACGGGTGGAGGCCACGTTGAGCGACAGGCGCATCAGCGTGGTCAGCAGCAGCACCGACGGGAACGCAGCAAAATCCAGCGGCTTGAGCATGTACGCCGCCACCATCATCACCATCAGCGACACGGCAATGTTGATGGTGAAGAACGTGTCCAGCATCCAGGCCGGAATCGGCAGCACCATCAACGCCAGAATGGCCACCACCAGCAGCGGGGCCGCCAGGCCCTGGGCTGCGGCCTTGTTGGAGCCTGCCCATTGCTGGGCTGATTTCATCGAAATGTTCATGGCTGCTTACCTTGGTGGGCGGTCTTGTTCAAAGGGTCCAGCTCGGGCGGAACAAAGGGTTCGGGCACGGCCTCGGGCATGCGGCCCTGGCCCCGCATGGCGGCCTTGAGGCGATACACATACGCCAGCACCTGGGCCACGGCGGTGTACAGGGCGGACGGAATGGGCTGGTCCAGCTCGGCGTGGGCATACAGCGCACGCGCCAGCACCGGCGACTCCAGCACGGGAACATCGTGGCTCTTGGCCAGCTCGCGAATCTTCAGCGCAATCAGATCGGTGCCCTTGGAGATGACCTGGGGCGCGCTCATGGTCTGGTCGTCGTACTTCAGGGCCACGGCGTAGTGGGTGGGGTTCATCACCACAAAATCGGCCTTGGGCACGGCCGTGATGCTGGCCCGGTCGGCAATCTCGCGCTGGCGCTGGCGCATTCGGCCCTTGGTTTCGGGGCTGCCCTCCGACTCCTTGTGCTCCTGCTTCACTTCCTGGTGCGACATCTTCAGGCGGTCTTTGAAAAAGAAGGCCTGCAAGGGCACGTCCACCATGGCCACCAGGAACACCACCAGAAGCAGCAGGCCCATGCCGGCGGTCAGCCAGTCGGCCACGTGGCGAATGGCCACCGGTGATGGTTGCAGCACCAGCACAGCCACCTGCTCGATGCTGCTGCTCATGTACTTCCAGGCCACGGCCGACAAAATGGCCGTCATCAGCACCATCTTGAGCACATTGGCCATTTGCTGCTTGGAAAACAGGTTGGCGGTACCCGAAATCGGGTTGAGGCGGTTGAACTGCGGGGTGATGGGCTTGAAGCTGAACACCCAGCCGCCCGCACCAATGGCGCTGAGCAGGGCTGCACCGCCAATCACGATGGCAAACACCGCACTGGCCACCAGGCCCACCGCCGACATGCCTTGCAGCCGCGTGAGCATGCTGCCCGTGGCCTGCACGGTAGCGGCGTCAAACACCAGCTGCTGCTCCATGGCGCGCAGCAGGTGGTCAAACATCAAGGGGGTGAAACCCAGCAGGCAAGCCGCCCCGGTGCCCAGAATGGCAAGGTGCGACAAATCGCGGGAGCGGGCGGCCTGGCCATCGGTGCGGGCTTTTTGAAGCTTGCGCTCTGTGGCGGGAAGACTGCGATCTTGGCTGGATTCCATGGTGGCATGACCTGAGGTGTCATGCCATTGTCGCGAGGGGACGCCAAATCTAAAGCCCGATAAAGCGGGCTCTGCCCGCTCTTATCCGGCGCCGTTACACGCCTCAGAAGCCCAGGCTGGCGAGCAGGTCGTCCACCTGCGACTGGTCGGTCACCACGTCCGGGTTCTTTTCCGGGTTGACCACCGGGCCGGCGAGGTGCTCGCGCAGGGGTTCGATGGGGGGCGGCACCGCATGGGGCGGCGCGGTCTGGATCACCAACTGCACCAACTGCCGCTCGATGGTGGCCGCCAGTGCCACCACGCGGGCAATCACCTGGCCGGTGAGGTCATGGAAATCCTGGGCCATCATGATCTCGGTGAGGTGCTCGTCAGACACCTTGGTGATCTGCTCCACATCGGTGAGGAAATTCATGATGGCGCCCGTGGCAACGGCGGCCACCGGGTCTTTGACCAGGGTGGTGATCATCCTGCGCGACTCGGCCGCAAGCTGATCGTTCTGGACCTTGGCGTGCTCCACGCGTGTCAGCACCTTCTCGGCCGCTTCGCCCGTCAGGCGTGCGATGTACGACAACCGGCTCTGGGCGTCGGGCAGTTCGCCCATGGTTCCGCGCAACTGGTCGGCGTAGCCCAGCTCCTTCAGTGCATCGTGGAGCTGGCGCGTGAGCAGCCCGATTTTTTGATGCACTTCGGCATCAGGCATGGCCCCCGCCAGGGTGGTGTCGGCATTCATGGCGTCTACAACCCGGCTTTTTTGATGATCAAGGTCACTTTTTCTTCCAGTGTGGCCTTGGTGAAGGGCTTGACGATGTAGCCGGCTGCACCCCCCTGGGCGGCGGCCACAATGTCTTCTTTGCGGGCCTCTGCGGTAACCATCAGCACCGGCAGGTGCTTGAGCTTTTCGTCGGCCTTGATTTCTGACAGCAGCTGAAACCCGTTCATGTTGGGCATGTTGATGTCGGTCACCACAAAGTCAAACTTGCTGTTGCGCAGCTTGTTGAGGGCGGCAACGCCGTCCTCGGCCTCGTCGGCCTCGGTAAAACCGCTTTCCTTGAGCAGGTTGCGGACAATGCGCCGCATCGTGGAGAAGTCGTCAACGATCAGGAAGCGAAGGGCTGTGGTCACGTGGGACCCTTTCGGTCGGAAATAGCTGTGTGAATTGTCATGGATGGACGATCGGGTGACAAGTTGTTACCCGTTTCCATCGGCAGGGGGAGGATTTTCGTCTTTTTCTGCGGGCAATTGTGCCGCAGGCAAGCCCTGGATGCTGGTGCCCAGCAGTCTTTCCTCGGCTTCGCGCGTCAGGATGGTGATGGTGATGCGGCGGTTGCTGGGTGAGCGCGGGTTTTCGGGTTCCAGCAGATCGCTGGCTGCCAGCCCCACCACCCGGGCCAGTTTGTCGTCGGGCATGCCGGCGGCCACCAGCTCGCGCCGGGAGGCATTGGCGCGGTCGGCCGACAGCTCCCAGTTGCTGTAGCCGCGGTCGCTGTTGCCATAGGGCACCGCGTCGGTGTGGCCCGCCAGGCTGACGCGGTTTTCCACCTCGGTGAGCGAGGCGCCAATGCCGCGCAGAATGTCGCGCATATAGGGCTTGACCAGCGCGCTGCCGCTGTCGAACATCGGGCGGTTCTGCTCATCCACAATCTGGATTTGCAGCCCGTCGGGCGTGACATCCATGCGGATCTGCGAGCGGAACTCGTTCAGTATCGGGCTGGCCGTGATGATGGCGTCGATCTTGGCCTGCAGCGCCTTGATGCGGGCGGCGTCCTGGCGCGCAATGTCGGCGCGCATCTGCTCGGCGGTCATGCGGCGGTTGTTGCTTTTCTCGGCATCGGTGCGCCGCACCTGCCCGTGCACCTTGGTGAGGTCGTTGCCGCCGCCGGGGATGATGCTGGAGCTGTTGCCCGCGCCGTCGCCCCCCGCCATCGCGACCTTCAGCGGGGCATTGAAGTAATCGGCAATGCCCTGCAGCTCGCCCTTGGCGGTGGAGCCCAGCAGCCACATCAGCAAAAAGAAGGCCATCATGGCCGTCACGAAGTCGGCGTAGGCAATCTTCCAGGCGCCCCCGTGCGCGGCGTGGCCGCCCTTCTTGATGCGCTTGACGATGATGGGCTGGAGCTTTTTTTCTGCCATATCGGTGCGGGGCTACTTTTTGCCCTTTACGTGGTTCTCCAGCTCGGTAAAGCTGGGCCGGTCGCCCGAAAACAGCACCTTTCGGCCAAACTCGATGGCCGTGGCCGGGTTGTAGCCCTGCATGCTGGCCAGCAGGGTGGACTTGATGCACTGCAGCTCTTTGGCGGCGTCTTCGGTTTTTTGCTCCACCAGGCCGCCCAGGGGCTCCACCACACCATAGGCAAGCAAAATGCCCAGAAAAGTGCCCACCAGCGCCGAGCCAATCATGCCCCCCAGCACCGACGGCGGCTGCCCCACCGAGCCCATGGTGTTTACCACCCCCAGCACCGCCGCAATGATGCCGAAGGCGGGCAGAGCGCCCGCCAGGCGGGCCAGCGCCGCCACGGGGGCATGGGCTTCCTGGTGGTGGGTTTCGATCTCGCTGTCCATCAGCGCCTCGATTTCGTGCGCATTGAGGTTGCCCGACACCATCATGCGCAGGTAATCGGTGGTGAACTCGATCACGTGGTGGTCGGAGCCCACCGTGGGGTATTTTTTGAAAATATCGGATTCGTGGGGCGCCTCCACATCCTTTTCAATCGCCATCAGGCCCTCTTTGCGGGCCTTCTGCAGGATGTCGTAGAGCATGGCCATCAGCTCCAGGTAGCGCGCCTTGGTGTACTTGGAGCCCTTGAGCGCCATGGGAATGGCCGCCAAGGTGGCCTTGAGCACCTTGGGCTGGTTGTTGACCACAAAAGCGCCCAGCGCGCCGCCCAGAATGGTGACCGTTTCAAACGGCAGCGCCTTCAGGATCACGGCAATGTTGCCGCCATGCAGGATGTACACCCCGAAGATGCACCCGAACGCGACGATGTAACCGATGATGACAAACATGATGCCGGTATTCTGTCAGAGACTTTGCGGGTGCGACAAAGAGAAGGGGGCCAGGGGCTTTCTGTGTGATCGCATTGTGGGCCTTGCGGCAACTTCCAAAGCCCGTAACAGTCAGTCAAACGGGTTCTTTCTGTGCGGTTGTGGCCCAGGCCATGGCGCGCGCCCATTGCACCTCCGCGCCCTTGGGTCATGTGCCACGCACGCAAAATAGGCATGTTTAAGGCCTCTGGCCCTTTGTTGTAAAGCGCTGACAGCTATCAAAATAATATCAACTACACCCCGCCACGGGAACGCCTGCGGTGCACGCAACGCCAGCAGCTCACAAAAAGTAACCTTTGCCCTAAAGTTTGTTGCACAGGGGTCCGATAACCAGTGCAACAGGGAACAAAAGCCCTGTCCCCGAAGGCAAGTCCCAACACACAGATGGAACGCCAACGGGTTGGGCAGCCAGCGTTTGCTGGCATTGATATCGGCAGAAATGCCGCAGGGTCGGGTCTTACACAAGGAGCTATCACCATGGCAGCCATCATCAACACAAACGTCCAGTCGCTCAATGCACAGCGTAACTTGGGCATCTCGCAAAACTCGCTGGCTCAGTCTATGCAGCGCCTGTCGTCTGGCCTGCGCATCAACAGCGCCAAGGACGATGCCGCTGGCCTGGCCATTTCCGAGCGTTTCAGCACGCAGATCCGCGGCCTGAACGTAGCCACCCGCAACGCCAATGACGGTATTTCGTTGGCGCAGACGGCCGAAGGCGCAATGGCCAGCGTCACCAACAACCTGCAGCGTATGCGCGAGCTGGCGGTGCAGTCGGCCAACGCTACTAACAGCAGTTCTGACCGTGCGGCCCTGCAGGCAGAAGTGTCGCAACTCAGCGCGGAAATCGACCGTGTGGCCACACAGACCGATTTCAACGGCACCAAGCTGCTCGACGGTTCGTTCTCGGCGCAAGCCTTTCAGGTAGGTGCCAATGCCGGTCAGACCATCACCATTGACTCGATTGCCAGTGCGCGCACCAGCACGCTGGGCAAG